>NZ_JBHYVB010000176.1:0-24524 GCF_042750115.1 Streptomyces sp. NPDC059455 | reverse complement strand
CAGCAGTCGGCAGATCAAACGCAAGGCACCAGGGCCAGTCGTATCGCGGGCCAGACCACCGCCCGAGGCGGCACCCCAACATCCTCACAGTCGTATCTCGTAGCCACCGCCCGGTGCCTCTTAAGGCGGTTGATTCCGCACTCGACCGCGTGGCGCTCGCGGTAGTCGACCGGGTCGAACTTCGGTGGCCGACCCCCTCGGGAGCCGCGGTTCTTGCGGTTGCGGGCCTGGTCGTCCTTGGCCGGGATGGTGCGGCGGATCCCGCGCCTGCGCAGGTAGGCACGGTTCTTGCGGGAAGCGTACGCCTTGTCAGCTCGCACGCGATCGGGCCGGGTGCGGGGCCTGCCTGGTCCGAGTCGGGGAACCCGGACCTGCTGCAGGACGGGCTCGAACAGCGGAGAGTCGCCCCGCTGCCCGGCCGTGATCACGATCGACATGGGCTTCTGCCGCTGCTCGACGGCCAGGTGCAGCTTGGTTGTCAGGCCGCCACGCGAACGCCCAAGCCCGTGGTCGCCCGGCTCGACGGGGACACCGCCCGGCGGTTCCTTTTGCAGCTCCCCCTTTTCCGCGCCCCGGCGGCGTGCTGGCGGGCCCTGCAGACGGTGGAGTCGACGTTGATCTCCCAAGTGATCAGGCCGTTCACGTCTGCGCGAGCCTGCAGCACGGTGAAGATCCGATGCCAGGTGCCGTCCCGCTGCCAACGGCGGAACAGGTCGTACACCCGACCCCACGGCCCGTACCGCTCCGGCACGTCCCGCCACGGAATACCCGTCCGCGTGCGGAACCGTATCCCGTTGATGAGCTGCCGCTTCGTCCATGTCGCCGGACGCCCCAGCTTCTTGCCCTTGGGTAACAGCGGCTCCAGGACGGCCCACTGCACATCCGTCAGATCTCCACGTGCCACGAACCGGGATGATCTCACGCTCAAGATCCATTTTCGACACACGCCCTAGAACGGAAGCTGTACCGACCGGAGCGGGCCGCTTCGATGACTTCCGTGGAGCGCGGGCTCGTCATCGCGGATGACCTGGCCGCGGTCCGTACACGATCACCAGTCCGTTGTCGGCGTCGACCTCGACCCGGTCGCCGGTCGCGATCTTGGCGACCGGGTCGTCGTCGAACTCGGTCACCGTGGGGACGCGGGTCACGATCGCGCCGAGGGCGGCCTTCGTGGTCAGGTTGGTGAAGACCATCGCCAGCGGAGCGGTGCCCATCAGGCGGGTCGACTGGAAGAAGCCGGACCAGCCCGAGGAACCCTTCGCTCCCGGGAAGACCAGCACCTTGCCGGTGAAGCAGACACCGTAGAGCTCGTGTCTGCGCTCGATGATGGTGCCGGTGGCCGGCTCGATCCCGCCCCAGCCGGAGATGGTCTCGTGGGAGACCAGAGCCCGGCCCGCCACGCGCCCCGGGACGATGCCGCGGCCGCGGAGCACGAGCCGGGTCCCCGCGGCGCTGGTCATCGGACCACCGCTGCGGGGGCCAGCGAGCCACGCCAGCGACCGGTCACGGCGGCATCGACGCACTCCTCGGTGGTGCCGAACCAGGCTTCGATGCCGAGGATCGCCGGAAGGTAGTGCGCCTGCTTGGCCGAGTCCGTGGCGAACACCTTGGTGCCCGTGGGCGCGGCCCGCGACATGGCCGGGCAGGAGTCGGTCAGGACCCGGCCCCCGGCGCGCTCGATGGTGGCCGTCCACCCGTTGCGGTCCGAGACGGCACGCAGCGCGCGCGGCGTCATGACCCATAGTTCGGTCCCGGCCGACAGCGTGCGGTCTTCGAGCGCCCGCGCGACCCGGCCGATCTGCTCGAGCGAGGCGTGCGGGCAGCCAATCAGCACGAAGTCGACATCTTCGCGGTTCCCGATGGAGTTGAGCGAGTCGTAGATCGCGCGGCGCTCCGCCTCGCCGTAGTGCAGCGGCCCGGGCGGGGCGGCGCCGCCGAAGGCCGCCTCCAGCGTCGGCGCGTCGGGGGTGCGCCCCGGGATATGGTACATCTCGACGCCGCCCGAGGAGGCGGCGGCCGCCCCGAAGTGCTTCAGGTCCGCCAGGTCGGGTTGGCCGAGGTCGCCGACCATGACCGGGCGCGCTTCCTGAACCGCGTCGCCGATGAAGTAGCCGAACATGCCCCAGTCCTGAAAGCCGGTCATCCGCAGCCCGGACTCGATCAGATGGGTCCCGTAGCGGTTTTCCACCAGGTGGTTGCCCCAGCAGGGGATCCGGCCCGTGATGCTCGCCGACCCGGTCGAGGCGCCCCCTTCGCAGTTGGTGCGCGCGCCGAGGACCGAGTTGGCGTAGACCACCGCCGAGGACTCCATCCAGGCGATGTGCTCGCCGTAGGTCGGCAGATTGCCCACCTGGTACGGGGTGCATGTGGCCAGGACGTTGACGCCCTTGGAGCTGTAGAACGACTCGGCGTCGGCCTGGAGCTCGATGTTGCGCTCGGAGTACGGCATGATCCCCAGCGCGTCGTCGCCGAAGCCGTGCTGGAGCTGGCAGGTCGGCACCTTCATACGCGGCACCTCGATGTCGTCGTCGCAGTCGAGGCTGATGACCGCGAACGCCTTCGACCAGCCACCCTCCTCGAACAGCTTCGTCTTGGCGGGTGAGGGCTGGGTGTTGGTCCCCGCCACATTGCGGGTCTCGCACAGGTGCTCGGCACCGAGTGCGTCGGCGTATCTGATGAGCAGGTCCATCGCAGCCGCGACGGCATCGCCGTCACGGCCGTCGCGCATGGCCTTCTCTTCGTCCGTCAGAGCGACCATCGACTCCTCCTCAGCCCTCGACGTTCTCGCGGACGCGGTCGCGCAGCGCCGTCAGATCGACCTGGTGGACGTCTTCGCCCAGGGTCAGATCAAGGGCGTGCGTGGCGGCGAGGCCCATCGCCGAGCAGGGACCCATTACCCGGACGCTCGAGAGCGCGGCGGCGTCCCCGTCGACACAGCGGCCCGCGGCCACGAGGTTGCGCGCCCGCGGCGAGAGCATGCTGCG
The DNA here is from genome assembly GCF_042750115.1 of Streptomyces sp. NPDC059455. Classification (NCBI taxonomy): domain Bacteria; kingdom Bacillati; phylum Actinomycetota; class Actinomycetes; order Kitasatosporales; family Streptomycetaceae; genus Streptomyces; species Streptomyces sp. NPDC059455. The sequence goes on along the minus strand of NZ_JBHYVB010000176.1, from coordinate 21,540 downwards.
CAGCGGGATGTAGTGGACGTGGTCGGGGCCGAAGGTCTCCCATATGTAGCCCTCGACCCGATCGTGCAGCTCGACCGGCCAGGCCGTCCGGGCGACGGCGTCCTCGAACTTCGTCTCCTGCCGCACCTCGTCGAGGGTCAGCTGGTGGGCGGCGGCGAGCCAGCGGGTCTGTCGGCGCCCCGGGAATCCATAGGCCCGGACCCGGGCGTTCCGGAACGCCGCCGGGAACTCCCGCCGGAGGAACTCCACGACCCGGTCCGCCTGGGCGCGGCCCCGTAGCTGTGCGTCGGCGGCATCAACTGCGCCCAAGGGAGCCTCGACGTGGGTCATGTTCATCACCGCCGTGTCGCGGCCCGGGAAGAAGAACGCGAGCCCGTCACGGCGGACCAGGCCGTACTCGGTGGCCTTTTCATCGACCCGGGCCACCAGCTCGGCGGGCTCCGGCTTGCCGGACTCGTCGAGTCCCTCCAGCCGGATCTGCTGGGAGCCCCAGACGGTACGGTCGGGGACCTGACAGGGCAGCCCCGCCTCCCAGGCGAGGGCCGCGTCGCCGGTCGCGTCGACAACACCGCGGGCGGTGACGCTCACCGGGCCGAAGCGAGTGGCGAAGTCGACGCGTTCGATGACGCCGCCCTCGATCCCGACGCTGCTGACGGAGGCGCCGAGGACCACCCGGATGCCGAGCTCCTCGACGATATTCTCGAACCAGCGGCCGAGGGCGACTTCGTCGTAGGCCACTGTCTGGGTGTGGGTGCGGTTGTAGTGGAGGTCGTCGGTCTTCTCCAGCGCCTCGAAGAGCTCGCCGAAGATCCCGTAGGTGAGCTGGCGGTAGTCGGGCGCGTTGCCGTAGATCCCGCAGAAGAGCCCGATCATCGAATTGACGCACTGGCCACCGAGGACCGGGAGCGCGTCGACAAGGACGACATCGCGGCCGAGACGGCGCGCCTGGATGGCCGCCGAGAGCCCGGCGATGCCGGCGCCGACGACGAGGATGTCGGCGTCGAGCCGTTCGGCTGGAGCGTCGGCCGGCTTGGTGACCGTGTGGACGACGAGATCGGACAGGGGGTGGGGCATGGTGTGGTCTTCTCCCAGAGGATGGTTGGTCAGTTGGCGGCGGCCCGGCGCAGCGTGGCGCCCCGGTCGAGCGGCTCCACGGCCCCGGCGTACACACCGAGCCAGGAGCCGGGCCGCGCCGGCCAGGTCCCCGGCGCGCGTGTTTCGGCGTACGCCTCGATCCGGCGGTTCAGCTCTTCGTCGTCGACCAGGAGGTCGACGGTCCGGTTCGGGACGTCGATCGCGATCTCGTCACCGGTGCGGACGGTCCCCAGCGGGCCCGGCACGCCTCCCTCCGGGGAGATCTCGCCGACGACGATGCCCTTGTTGACGAGGCCAGAGAGCTGTCCGTCGGTCACGAACGCCACCTGCTCGCTCAGGCCGGCGCCGGCCAGCGCGAAGACCACGCTGGAGGCCATGCCCATCCCCGGTGTGCCGGTGACGCCAAGACCCCGCAGCACAAGGACCTCGCCCGGCAGCACCTCGCCGCGCTCGATCGCCTCGGTGGCCTTAGGCGCGGACTCGAAGACGCGCGCCGTACCACGGAAGGCGCGGGCCCGGTGCTCTGTGACCGACAGCTTCACGATTCCGGTGTCGGGGCAGAGATTGCCGCGCATCACGGCGATGGTGGACTCGGGGCGCATCGGCTCGGCGCGGATCACCTCCGCGTCGACGGGGGCGCCGGCGACGACCTCGGCCATCGACGTGCCCGAGACCGTCATGGCCGAGCCATCGATCCTGTCGCCGAGTTGCCGGAGCACGCCCCGGGCCCCGCCTGCGGCGTCGAACTCGTCGATGGTCGTGGGCCCGTTGGGCTGGACTGCGGCTATCGGCCCAACCTCCCGCCCGATCTCCTCGAAGAGCCGGTGGACGTCAATGTCGTACGGCGACTCCGCGGCGATCGCCTCCAGATGCTTGACCGCGTTGATCGAGCCGCTGACCGCGATGACCGCCGTCACCGCGTTGCGGAACGCGGCGGGCGTCATCACCGTGCTGGGGCGCCGGTCTTCCTCGACAGCCGCCATGACGACCGGGCCCGCGGCGCGCGCGGCCGCCCACATCGTCTCGCTGTTGGCCTGGGTGGGGGCCGAGCCGGGCAGCGCCATGCCGAGCGCCTCGGCGACGATGTGCATGGTGTTGGCGGTGCCCATCCCCTGGCAGACGCCGGGGCCGGTGATGGCGCGGTCGGACATCCGGCAGAGGTCGTCGAAGCTGATGGCGCCCGCGGCGAGCTTGCCGGCATCGGCGAAGACCTCCTCGATGTCGACGCGGCGGCCGTTGTCGAGGACACCGCAGCTCTGATAGCCGCAGGCGACGATCACGGTGGGGACGTCGGTCCGCGCGGCCGCCATCAGCTGGCCGGGCGTCGTCTTGTCGCACGACGCGAGGCAGATCATCCCGTCGAGCCGCGCGCCCTCGACAACCGCCTCGATGTCGTAGGACACCAGGTCGCGGCCCGAGAGCACATAGCCGCCACCCCGGCCGGCGGCCATGATGAAGTCGGTCGGCGCGACGGTGCGGATCTCGAAGGCCAGCCCGCCGGCGTCGTACACCGACCGGCGGACGGCCTCCGCGACCTTGTCGAGATGGGCGAAGCACGGCGCGAGCCCGGAAGAGGAGTTGACGATGACGATCTTCGGCCGGCGGATCTCCTCGTCGTCGTAGCCCAGCGCCTTCCACTGTGTACGCGTCGTCGCCCAGCGAGACGACCCGACCGGATGATTGCTGCGCGGCTCGGTGGACATCCCTTGACCCTTTCCTCGTTCTTCGTGGTTGCTTCTGTGGCGGAGGCGTCGGTCAGGAGGGGGCCGCCGTCTTCACCGGCGCCACGCCGGTCGTGGGGGCCTCCACGGACAGCGCTCCCTCCGCCTCGGCCGGCAGCCGACGCTGGACCCGGCCGAGCACGAACAGCACCAGCACCATCACGGCCGGGCAGGCCGCGAACACGGTGAACGCGCCGTGTGCCCCGAGACCGGCGTCGAGGATGACGCCGCCGAGCCAAGGGCCGGCCATGGCGCCGACCTTGGCGACCGAGGAGGCCCAGGCGGCGCCGTTGGCGCGGATGCCCGTCGGATAGAAGGTGCCGGCGATGCTGGTGATACCGCCATGACCGCCGTTGACGAACATCTTGGCGCCGATGACGAAGCCGACGTAGACGGCCGGGCCGAGAACTCCCGTGCCCAGTGTCAGCATGCAGACGACGGCCGCGAGCGGCATCCACAGGATGATGCCCGCCCCCTTGCGGTCCACGAACCGGCTGATGAACAGCTGCGCCACGGCGCCCGCGACGCTCGCCAGGGCGGCGATGGTGGCGGCCGCGCTCACGCTGAACCCCATCTGTTCGTTGATCATCGGGGTCCAGAAGACCAGGAAGTAGATCAGTGCCGAGGAGAGGAGGTAGACCAGCCACAGCAGGGGTGTGATGGCGGCGAGGTGGCCATGGAAGAGCTGGGTGGGGGTGAACCGCTTCCCCGAGTGCGCCTGCTCCTGGGCCTCGGTGGTGAAGCGGGTCCCGGGCTCGATGGACAGGCCCGGCTGGAGGCGGCGCAGGATGTGGGAAACGCGCTCATCGCTGCCGGGGCAGGCCTTCAGCACCAGGAACTTCACCGACTCGGGCACCAGCGGCAGCACCGCGAGGACGGTGAGCAGGGAGCAGACGCCGCCGACGACGAACACCGATCGCCAGCCGTACTCGGGGATCAGCCAGTTGGAGACGGGACCACCGGCGGCGCCGCCGAGCGTGTAGCCGACCATGATGATGGACACGGCGGTCACCCGGAACCGCTTCGGCGCGTACTCGGCCGCCAGGGCCCAGGTCAGTGGGAGTACCCCGCCGAGGAAGAGCCCGGACACGAACCGCAGGGCAAACAGGTGGGCGTAGGTGTCCGCATAGGCGAAACCGAGCATGAAGAGGCCGAAACCGGCGACCGACGCGACGATGGTGGGACGGCGTCCGATCCGGTCCGCCAGATAACCCATGATCAGCGCGCCGATCATGGTGCCGAAGAGACCGACCGTGGCCAGCGTGCCGAGCTGGGTCCCGGTGAACCCGAAGTCCTTGCGGATGTAGGTGGCGGCGAACGACAGGATCTGGAAGTCGAAGCCGTCGAGAAAGGTGATCAGACAGCAGACGGCGTACATCAGCAGCCAGTAGCGGCTCGCACGCTGGCGCTCGACGATCGGGGCTACTTCCACGACGGGTCGGGTGGCGCTCATGGCCGTCTCCTCGCCGTTGAAGTCGGCCATGATGGGGACGCCGGTGACGACCGCAGCTCTGTCAGGGCATGGGGCATGAGGGCTCCTGGGGAAGGGGGCTGTGCCGCGACGCGGCTCTCATCGCGTGTCCCGCACCGTAGGCAGCCCGCTTCACCGGAGGGAATGGCCAGGTCAATAGAGCGTTCGACTGGGCGGCATCAACGGCGTTTATGCTCCGAGGCAGGCCGCGGCCCGGGCCATCAGGTCGCGCAGCCAGCTGTGTGCCGGGTCCTCGTCGTGACTCGCGTCCCACCAGAGATGCTCTTCCAGCGGATCGAGCGGTACCGGGCAGGTGAGCGTGCGCAGCCCGTGCGCGGACGCGATGGGTGCGGCGAGCCGCTCCGGAACGAGCGCCACCCGCCGCGTTCCGGTGATGAAGTCCGGTACGGCCCGGTAGCTCTCCACGCGTACGGCGATGCGTGGCCGGATGCCCAGGGCGGTCAGCTGCCGGGTCGCCGGAGCGGCCGACGGGTAGCCCTCGTCCCGGTGGTAGGGCACCACCCACGGCAGCCGTGCCAGGTCCGCGATGCCGAACGACTCGGCCTCGCACAGAGGATTGTCGGCGGACGCGACGCAGACCCACCGGTCGCGGAAGAGCGGAGCCGACTCGACCCCCGGGGTGCGGAAGTGGCCGAGCGGCGGGGAGACCATGGCGTCGACGAGCCGGATCGCGTCACCCGCGCCACTGCCCAGGGTCTCCCTGATGAGCTGGAGGTGGAGCACCGCATGGGGCGCCTCGTGGTCGAACAGCCGGGACAGCGGGGGGCCCAGGACCGTCGCCGGGTAGTCGGCCATCAGCAGGGTGAACTCCCGCTCGGTGGTCGCGGAGTCGAACGCCCTGCCGGTCGCGAAGAGCCTTTCGGTGGCCGCGCACACCGCCTCGACCTGCCCGGCCAGCTGCGCGGCGAGCGGCGTCAGGACGTAGGCGCCGTGTGCCCGGGCGAGCAGCTCGTCCCCGAAGTGCCGGCGCAGCCGGGACAGCGCTGCGCTGACGGCGGGCTGGGTGACGCCGAGGTTCCGGGCGGCCCGGGTGACGTTCCGCTCGCGCAGCAGCGCTCGGAGCGTCACCAGAAGGTTGAGGTCGAGGTTCGCGAGGTGCGTGGGGCGGGACTGCCGTGGGCTCATGGGCTCGGGATTCTGCCGCAGGCACGCGGGCTCTTTCCATCCTCCTTTCCGGGCCGTCCGGCCGGCCGGGGCCGTCCTGGCGGCCGCCAGCCTTCGGTCCGCCGCCGCGGTGCCGGGTCGACGGCAGGCCGACGGCGTCCTCACCCGGTGCCGAACAGCTCCGGGCGCTTCGCCGCGAGCGCGATCGGGCCGTCGGTCTCCAGAATGTCGATCAGGAACGGGTCCGCGGGCGAGCCGGTTGGTGAATCGCGCCAAAGTGTCCTGCGGCTTCGCGGTTAAACGTCCAACCCCTCCAACACGTCAACTACGACACAAGCGCAGGTCAACGCAGATGTTCAGCTGGGCACTTTCATGCGAACTACCTGGCCATTTTCACGCGATTCACCAGCAGCACCCCCGCCCGAGCCACCACGGGACGCTGGCCGGGACGGGCATCGCCCCGCCGGGGCCGGGCCGAAGCTCAGCCGGGCGGGCCCGGGCGGCGGTGCACGCAAGCCGCCCGCCACCGGATCGGACAACGAGGCGCGGGACGAGCCGCTCGGCTCACAGGCCGCTGCGCAGCAGCGGGTACAGGGAGTCGGGTGCTTCCAGGACGCCCCAGTTACGGGGCGCGCGCGATCGCAGGTTCGAGGGCAGAGCGATTCCCAGGTACGCGCTGCCTTTGAGGTCCGACCAGGTCGGATCGATCACGTGGCCGTCCGCGTCCGTGCACCAGGCGTGGGCCGTTGGTACAGGGCTGCCGTCCGCGACGGCGAAGCCCTCGGTGTAGACCAGGTGCGGGTGCTCCCGCTCGGTCGCCGCCGCGTTGGCGAAGCACTGCCGCTCCGGGAGCGCCCGGACCTCGGCCGGGAGGGCGGCGGGGATGAACCAGCGGCCGTACGCGGCCACGAGCGCGTACACCGACCGGTGCTTCCACCCTGCGGTGCCGTCGTGGTCCAGCCGACTCTCCATCGCGAGGTGCCACTCCAGAAAGTCCAGAAGCGCTTGTTCGGCGGGGGACGCCGGGCGGGCGGGGGCAACGGCGCCAGAACGAGGTCGCGGACCGCCGTCACGTCAGCCGGGACACCCCCGCCATCTACGCCACTCAGCATGGATGCCCCTCCCCTGCCGAGGTTCTCCCCGGCGTTCCGGTCCGCTTCCTACCAGCACCAGGGGCCGCACGTCCAACAGCATCGTCCCGGCGGGATAGTCGGGACTGTTCACGGTGTTCGCCGAACAACCGCAAACACCCGCCACAGCACAATACCCGAGCTGCAGGCCGACAGCGCGGCGGATCAGCGGCCCCCTCGGGCGCGGGCGCGGGCGCGGGACGTGGCGGCGGGTCGCGGGGTCGGCAGGCGCGGGCGCAGCAGCGGCACGCGGCGGCCGGGGCAAGGGGGCGTCCGGCGGCCGGGCGCCGGACGGCACAGTCAGCTATGTTCTCCGGCCGCTTTGACGACCAACCGTACGAGGCCGGCCAGACAGGTCAGGACAGCGGCGCCCACGGCAAGGGGGTCAGCCAGCCTCGGGTAGGCAAGCGTCAGGCAGACGACCGCTCCGGTGGTGAGCAGGCCCACTGCCATGGTCAGCAGGAGTAGAAGGGTTCGCAGCTCACGGTGTTCGGCGTTCCTGGTCATGGGTGATTCCGTCTCCTTCGTTTCGGGTGCGCGGCCCAGCCCCGGGCGGGGCGGGCTGGCGGGCTGGCCAGGCGCGGTCTACCGCGCGGGCCGGTTCTTCGCCCATTGCAGCGGACCGGTAGCACGGCGACCGGACGAAGGTGGGGGGTCTCCAAAGAACAGCCGAGCAGTGTGGGTCGTCACCGGTACGGTCGCAGGGTGACCAGCGCGAAGGTGCCCAGCCGGGCGGACCAGCAGCTCATCGATCATGCCCGCGAGCACGGCTTCACGGTGACGGGCAAGCAGTTGTCCGGATGGAGGCGCTACGGGCTGCTCCCGGCGAACGCGCATGGTGGAGGGCTCGGTCGCGGCCAGGGCAGTACCTCGCAGCCGGTGGCCGCCAGCTTCGCTCTGGTGCTCGGTCTCGCCCGGCTATCCGGGCGAGGGAAGCGGCCGACGGACGTGGCACTTTTCCTGTTCGGCGAGGGCCTGCCGGTGCCGGAGCCGACGGTCCGGGCAGCCTTCCAGGCTGCCGTCGACACTGTCCGCCTTCCGGGCACCGAGCCGGGGCAGGACGTCGACGAGAATCTGGACGCCGTCGACTCCTACATCGGCCGCGGCGGCCAGGCTGCGGTCATGGTGCCCGCGCGAGCACGCCGGTTGGACGAGCAGATCGTCGCGTTCTTCGAGTCAGCCGGTGTCCCCTGGCCGCCGAAGGAACTCGCCCGGTGGGACGAGCACTTGGGCGATGAGCGCATGACGCCGCAGGGCGCCGCGTTGTTCGCCGCCGACGCCCTGCTCACGGGAAGCGCGCCCCTACCGCGCATCGGCGCACTACTGCGGGGGACGACACCCGGCTTGGACGTGAACCCGATCGTATCCCTGGTGGAGACCACGGTGCGCGACGTTCCACACTCCCCCGTCCTGGGCCCTGACGACAGCCCGGCGATGCTGACCGGCGACGTTCGCCGTGTCAATGGTCATTGAGATGCCCAGGTGGGTGGCCGTTGGGTGTCCAGGCTGGTGGCCATCAGAAACCCAGGTGTGTGGCCAGTGGTGTTCCTGGGGGTGGGGGTCAGCTCAAGGGGACCACTCCCTTCCCGGCGAGGGCCTCGGCGAGGCGGTGTGAGTCGCCGGTGGTGGTCACGAGGTGAGCGTGGTGCATGAGGCGGTCGGTGCTCGCGCCCGCGAGAGTCTTCGGCATGATCGTGTCGAAGCCTGAGGGGTGGATGTTGCTGGTCACCGCGATGGACCGGCGTTCGTAGGCGGCGTCGATGATGCGGTAGAACGCCTCGGCGGCGTCTTCCCCGACGGGCAGCAGGCCGATGTCGTCGATGACGATGAGGTCCGCGCGGCAGATCCGGGCGACGGTCCGGGCGGTGGACCCGTCGACCTTCGACTTCCCGATCGCGGCGCTGAGCGTCTCCAGGGTGAACCAGGACACCCGCAGGTCGTTCTCGATCGCGGCCTGGGCCAGACCCTCGGTGAAGTGGCTCTTGCCCGTCCCCGACGGGCCGGCGATCACCAGATTCTCGGCGCGGCCGATCCACTCCAGCGTGATCAGAGAGTTCTGGGTGGGTTCGGGGATCGTGGAGTCCTCGGCCCGCCAGGAGCCCAGGGTCTTGCCGGTGGGGAAGTTCGCCGAGTGGCGGCGAAGACGCCGGGTGGCCGCGTCCCGGCCGGTGACCTCCTCGGCTATCAGCAGCCGCAACACCTCGGCGGGGTCCCAGCGTTGTGCGCGGGCGGTGGCCAGGACGTCGGGGGCGGCTTTGCGCATATAGGGCAGGCGCATGCGGCGCATGAGCTTGTCGAGTTCCTCGGGGATCGCGGGCGGGCTGGGAAAAGACATGGAGGTGCCGTTCTCTTGGGTGATGTGCAGTCAGAATGCGGTGGTGGGCGGCGTCTTGGCTCAGCGGCCCAGGGCCTGCCAGCCGATGGTTCCGTTCTGGACGGAGTGGGCCTCGTCCGCGCGGACGACCTCGCCGGCGGGCTTGCTGTCGGCGATGTGTCCCAGGATCGAGAGCAGGTCGTCGTCGGCGAAGCGCCCGGCCGTGGCCGCAAGGCCGAGGGCCTGGTCGACTTTGTCGTTGCCCAGGACGGTGGCCAGCTCGACCGCGCGGGCCATCTTGGCGCGGATGCGGACCGCGCCGACGGGGCCGGCCTCCTTGAGCCAGCGCCCGGCTCCGGGGCCGATGCCCACGAACGCGATCTCCGCTTCCGAGCGGGGCCGCAGCCTCGGCTGGTGGATGCTGCGGCCATCGGGATGGTCGGGGTAGTGCGCGTCGATGATCTGCGGAACACCCGGAGTGGAAAGCTGGTGGCGCCAAATCTCCGAGAGATCACCGGAGTTGGTGCGGGCGGTGATGGACAGTTCCTCGCCGATTACCCGGCACCACACCTTGGCACCGGTATAGCCCGGCGGGGTCGAGTAGCGCACCGCGTTGAAGCTGATCGTGCGGTCCGAGCCGACCAGCCTCTCCTCGCCCAGCGCGAGCGCGAGCGGCTCGATGGGCAGGACATGCAGCGTGGTGCGTTCGACGTCCAGACGGCTCGCGGGTATCTCCCCAGTCGCCCGGTGACGGCGCGAGTTCGCCGCATCGCACCAGGTCAGGCAGGCATCGGCGAGCTCGGCGAAGGTGTCGTAGGCGGCCAGCAAATTCGCGTTGGTGGGCACCAGGTCGGCCTTCGCGATCCGGACCGTGGCCTCCGCACCACCCTTCGACTCGGGGTCGTAGGGCACGCAACTGACCACCTGGCAGCCGTAATGCCGGCCCGCGGCGACCATCTGCGGATGACGTACCGGGATCCCGGCGATGTGCTCGACAGTGACCGTCTTCGCGTTGTCGGTCAGTACATACGTCGGGGCCCCGCCGATCCGCCTGAGCGTGGTGTCCAGGCAGGCCACGAGCGTGCCCAACGTGCAGTCCCAGACCGGGATCACGACCCGGAACCGCGACCAGGACAGCCATGCGCAGAACAGCCAGGTCCGTCGGCCGCCGATGCGCGGCCCCTCACCCCAGTCGAACTGCAGCCACCGGCCCGGCTCGGGAATCCACGGCCGGTACGTCCGGCGCTTGCCCGCCTTCCACGCGCTTTTCGCCGCGTTCACCGCCCGTCTCGTCGAGCGCGCGCTGCCCCGCTAGCCCATCTTCACGAGCTTCTCGTGGACCACATCGGCGCGGATCGTCGCCTTCGACTGCTCGACCCACTCCTCGACCTTCTCCAGGAACGCGTCGATCATCTTCGGCCGCGGCTCTCGCTCATAGGGATTACGCCCGCCGTTGCGGGCCTCGACATACCGCTTGACCGTCTTCGGGTCGTGCCCCGCCAGGGCCGCCGACCAGACCGTCCCCGTCAGGTCGTACGCCTCAAGGATTTCCATAATCTCCGTGTCAGACTTCGTCACAGGACCTCTCCGGCCGGTAGCTGATGCGCGCAAACACCAGCAAACGGTCGGAGGGGTCTCCTCCAGTTAAGGAAGTGATCAGGAACACCACTGGTCAGACGGCCATCCACCTGGAATTCCGGTGGCCATCAGCCTGGACTCGGCTGGCCGCACATCTGGACTTTGCCACGGCCGCCGTCACGCCGCACCCTTCACGCGCTGGCGGCGACAGCCTCGCCAGAGGACCTCGGCGCCGCCTGGCACGCTGCCCGGGATGTGCGCGCCTGGGCGCTGGACCTGTGCGCGCGAGCGGAAGAAGAACTTGCTGCCCGGACGCCCGGCGACGCCACCATGGAGTGGTGGATCAGCAGGCAGCTGCCGGCCGGGCTCTCTCTCCTGGACGAACTACGCGCCCGGCACGAAAGAGCCACCACTACCGCCCTGTCAGCTCTAGGCCTGTTGCTGCAGCGCGAACAGTTCGCCGAGCTCGACCGAGTGCAGCCGGGCTGCCAATGGAACCTCGCCCAGACACCGGGCTTCCTGCCCCCGCCCATCCGTGCCTTCCTTGCCCTGCCCTCCGCCGCTCCGGCTTCCTTGTAGGCCTCTTCTCAGCCTGCGGAACGCACACGGGTGCGCATGCTGGTGCGCCGTGCGCAATTGCAGGACGACGCCCCTCGCTTTCTGCCGTTGACCAGGACGAAGACGTGGATGCCGTCAGAGCGACCACTCCAGGGGCGCCAAGCTTTCTACGTTGAGGCCACACGTCAGCGCTACCAAACAAGAAAAACAGGCCCCACCCCCCGCAGCCCACGCTCTGACCGCTATCGACCCCTGGTGGAACCCGCCCTGGGGCATGGTCTGGCAACGCGCCTACCACCACGCCCGCCCCATCCGCACACCCCCGCCACCCGCCGCTGGCTGACCAAACAGCGACGCAGCTGGCCCCTCCTCCGCCCCGACCAACAACACCTCCTCACCACAGCCGGACCCTTCCCCCGATCTGATGACGCCGCCGAGGTTCTGCCCGCAGTGCCGGCAGCGGCCGGTGTCCACCTACGGGGCGAAGTACTGCCACCGGTGCCGGCCGCAGCCGCGTGACCCGCCGCCGTGCCGACAGTGCGGTTCGACCGAGGACTATTGGTCGGCCCACAAGTGCCGTAACTGGCACCGCGGTTCGTCAGCAGAGCGCCCGGCGTCCTGCCCGGACTGCTTCGCCTGGGGGATGCTGCGGCGCTACGGCGGGATGTGCGTGGGCTGCCGAGGCTGGCGCCAGCGGAAACCCGGCACCGGCCCGTGCCAGGTCTGCGGCCGGGAGCTGTCCCTGCGGGATGGTGCCTGCCGCCTGTGCTTCAAGCAGGCCCAGTTGCTGCGGCGCCCTCACTACGCCATGGCCCTGGCGGAGGCGAATCGTCACGGGCAGCAGCTGTACTTCGCCGACATGGAACGGCGCGTCCGGCTGATGACGCCGGGGCCGGTCCGCCGCCGCTCCAAGCCGCCGGCGATGCCCCCGCCTGTGCTGCTGCCGGTGAAACATCGGCAACTGGTGCTGTTCCCGCCGCACGGCCGGGACCTGCGTCGCGGGCAGCAGCACGGCTTCCCCGAGGCAGATGCGCCCGAGGTGGCGGCGGCGCTGAAGGCCGCAGCCGACGACTACGCGCGACGCCACGGCCTGGAGTACGCCGCCGCATGGGGCCTGGACCGCGGCCTGCGCATCCTCCTGCCCCTCCAGGACACCCCAGGCGCCCCGTTCCGGGCGTCCGACGTTCTGCTCCTGCGAGACCTGCAGCTGCCGGTCAGACCGCTGCTGAAGCTGCTGTCTCAGCTCCACATACTCGACGACGACCGTATCCCGCCGGTGGTGCCCTGGTTCCGCGAGGTCACCGCCGGCTTCCCCGAACCCATGGCCGCCGAGCTGAACACCTGGTTCGAGCTCATGCTCTCGGGCAGCACCACCGCACCACGGGTGAAAGCACGATCGCCCCGGTGGATCCGGCGCATGGTGAGGACCGCCCTCCCCGCCCTGCGGACGTGGGCGGACCAGGGCAAGGACTCTCTGCGCTCCATCGCCCGGGACGACGTCCTGGATGTCCTGCCCGACAGCGGAACCTGTCGGGCCAACATGCTCCAGGGCCTGCGGCACATCCTCCGGCCTCTGAAGCGACGGCGGATCATCTTCACCGACCGCACCTCCCGGATCTTCTGCGGTATGCCGACCGCCACCATCCCCCTGCCCGTGGAGGTCACCGACCTCCGCCAGGTCCTCCAGGACCAGACGGCGCCGAGGGCGGCCCTGTCAGCGCTGGTCATCTTCCACGCGCTCACCTCCGGGGAACTACGCACCGTGCTGACCACGGACCTGCGTGACGGCAGGCTGTTCCTGCCCAACCGCACGGTCCTGCTCGCAGAACCGGTGCGCGACCGGCTCGCGGTCTACCTGGACTACCGCAACAGCCGATGGCCCCGCACCGCCAACACTCACCTGTTCCTCTCACAGACCACAGCCTGCGGCGTGGAACCCGTCAGCCACGTCTGCATCAACGACGTACTCGGCATGCCAGCCCGCCGCCTCCGCGAGGACCGTCTCCTCCACGAGGCCGAGGCCACCGGAGGCGATCCCCGCCGGATCTGCGATTTGTTCGGCCTGACCGTCGGCGCGGCCCTGCGCTACACCTCCACCGTCGACCAGGACGGCCTCATCGAGTACAACCTCCGCGGCGCTGGACCACGGCCGAAGGCCCGCGGCGCTGGCGACGGCCCACGCTCCTGAGGACCCTGGGTGCCGCGTAGGTGTTGGCGCTGGGCGGTGTCGACAAGTTCCTGCGGCGTGGTTCTGGTCAGGCAGGGGTTTGATTCGGGACAGAGTCAGAGGATCGCGGGGTTCGGACGGGTGCGGGCTGCATACTTTCGGATGGTTCTGTTGGCATGTGTCCCCTGGCGGGGCGCGTGGCATCGAAGGATCTGAACGGCACCCGGCAACACCCGGCTCCACTGCGCGTCTTCTGCCCGCATCGCGTGAAAGCCAAGGTAGGGAGTCCTTACCCATGCCATCCGTGCTGCACTATGAAATGGTCACAGATCCGACATCACTTCAAGCTTCGCGTCCTGGGGCGCCCTCCGTGGGGACGGTGCACGTGGTCGTCTCCAACACGCACCGGTCCGAGGTGACCTGTCGGCACATCGATGTGCTGATTCCGACCGGTGCCGGCAGCGGTGACCTGACCGACGACGCTGCGGCGATCAAAGCGAGTATCGCCAGGAGCTACCTAACCCTGCCCGCCGGTGAGGAGGCCCCGGACTTCGCTCGGCACAGCGGGGGCCGCTTCCGGGCCGCACGTCCCTCGAAACTTCAGATGACGCTGCCCGCACAAGAGTCCTTGACTCTGACGCTGGAGAACATCCCGGTTTCCGACCATCCGGGGCTGGTTCTCATCGAGATCCACGAGAAGGCTTACGGCGGCGAAACGCTCGTCACGTCTATGCCCGGCTACCCCTCCTACACCAAGCTCGCGCTGGTGAAGCAGACGCCGCAGGTCCCGCAGAACTTCCGCGCGGAACACTCGCTGGTGGGCGCAGGCCAGAACGTCGTCCTGCACTGGGACGGGCCGACCAACCTCACGTACGGGATCCGCTATCCGGACGGGTCTGTGGAACGCGTCAATCCGCCAGTGCGGCCCGCCCCGATACCGTACGGGCCCTACCACCACACACCCACCCGTTCCCTGACGCGAGGCACCACTTACACCCTTGTGGCCGGGACGCCCGGCAGCGACGGGCACATACAGGAGGGGTACTTCCTCACCACCACCGTCCACGCGCTCATCCCCGAGTTCGAGAGCGGAGCGCGCGCCCTGTGGGTCGAAGGGACGACAGACCGGGGCCGGGTCACCTTCACCAAGGACGGCGTGAAGGTCGACGACCACAACCATGTCCTGGGCACGGTCGCGGCCGGGACCGCCGACGTCCACGACGTGCGGACCGAGAAGGTCGAGGGGAAGGCCGCTGACTCCGGCTGGATCGACTTCCCCGGCACCGGCATCACCGTCCACCACGGCCCGAGCGATGACCTCGGTGTCGTCACCGCCGAGCGCATCGACGTCAACGGCGTCAACACCAAATGGGTCGGCGACCGCGACAGGGGCAAGGGGTGGATCGGGTTCCCTCAGTTGGGGATCGACGTCCGCAAGGACGGAGGCCAGGAGCCGGGCACCGTCGCCGCCGACAAAGCCGACCTCAACGGCATCAACACCACATGGGTCCAGGGCCGCGGCACCACCGACGGCCGAATCGAGTTCCCCCAGTCCGGCATCAACGTCCGCAAGGACGGAGGCCAGGAGCGAGGCACCGTCTCGGCCGACACGGCGGACCTGAACAGCGTGACCGCACAGTGGGTTGAGGGACCCAGCGGTACGAAGAGCCGCCTTGCCTTCACCGACACCGGAGTGAAGATCACCGACCCCCACGGCCACAGGGGAACCATCGTGGCGGGCGAGACCAACGTTCGCAGCGTCGTCACCCCCTGGGTGTCAGGGCCTCAGGAAGGCGCAGGATGGATCACGTTCCGGGTGGAGGGGGTAGACGTGATGCAGCACAGCAAGGTCTCCTTCGGCACGATCCGAGCCGCCACGTACGAGGAGAAACACGGGGGGACCGGACGCCCCCTGCACCGAAGGCTGGACCCGTACGACTGGCCGCCGAAGTCAGACAAAAAGACACCTTCCACCTCCAGCAGCCTGCGCGAGGATCCGGAGTAAGCGGCCCAAGCCGTCTCCGTCGGGTCACCGAGCGGCCCAGATGAGGATACCTGCGACGAGGAGAGCTGCTCTGCAGCCGGTGGCGGTCTTGTCATAGCGAGAGGCAAGGCCGCGCCACTGCCTGAGCTTGTTGACGCACCGCTCAAGATGAAACGCGCTCACTGACATTTCGATGTCCAACGGCATTTCGGCCGCCGTCGAACCCCGGGTTCGCCGGGCCCGTACGAACCCGGGCCCGGCGGACCAGTCCCCGTACCAGTCCGAGTACGGCACCATCGCGTCCTCGAAACGCACCGTGCCGAGCCAGGAGTCGACGGCGTCTTCGGGGTTCTGGTGGCCGGTCTGCCGGTAGTGCACGGTCAACTCGTGCCGGAGCCTGGCAACGTCGAACGCCTGGTTGTAGATGACGCAGCGGCGGCCGTTGCACGACGTAGCCGCGGACCTCCTTGCACACCGGGCACGTGCGCCGAGCCGTCATCGCCGCCTGCTGCTTGGCCGACAACGGCCGCATCTCCGCCGCATCGGCCGGGTCATACAGAGGAAACTCGCCCCACCCGTGCCCGCGCCGGTACTTCCGCAGCAGCGCAACCGGCTCTTGCCCCCTCGGCCGGCCTGAGCCGCCGCTCCTTGAGCTGAGTCATCGTGCGCAGGTGGTCCGGCGCTTCGCCCGACCGGTAGACGGGCAGAGTGACCGGCTTGGCGGACGCGGTCACGAGTTCCTCCACGGGGCGAGGCTGAAAGGACGCGATATCAGGACACACCACGGCACTGACAGACGATGGGGCGCTCGGGCCGTCGACGGATTCGGCGCGCTCTGCGCAGTACTGCCCCGTGCCGTCGAGGCCGCACCTCTCTGTGGTCGCCTTCCGATCCGCGCGCGGTCGGCAAGGCGAGCGCGATGGCAGATCAATATTCTGTACGAGTGCTCTCATACAACCAGTTGACTTCCCCAGAGCGGGAGCTGTGGGATGCGTTCCCCGTGGGGCGTCAGGTGGACCTGCGCACGGGGGTGCCCGAGGACGACCGTGTCGCCGAGGGTGGACAGTGGGGCCCGGGACGGACGGTTCGGGCCGCCGTGATCGTGGCGCTCCTCCAGGGGGCGAACACCGCGCAGTCGGGCGCCATTGCGTGCCTCAGGCTCGCCGGGGGTCGGATATCCGGGCACCTCAACCTGGCCGGAGCGCAGATCGCTCACGGCCTCTGGTTCGAGGACTGCTGGTTCGAGGAGAGCGTGGACCTTTCCGGAGCGTCGACCCAGTCGATTGTGATCGTGGCCAGCCGAGTGCCGGGCCTGGAAGCTGGCCTGACCCGTGTTGAAGGACGCATCGACCTGCGGCGCTCTCGCCTGGAAAGCGGCTCCGCCTCGCCCCTCCACCGCAAGGTCACCGCGTTATCGCTCATCAACGCCCACGTGAGCGGTGCCGTGAACCTCAACGGAGCCGAGATCGCCGCGCCTGAGCAATGGGCAGTGTCCGCCGGCGGGCTGGTCGCCGAGGGCGGAGTCTACTGCCAGGGCGGATTCGTTGCGCATGGTGAACTCCGTTTCATGGGAGCCCAGCTGCCGGGCGGGCTGCACATGCGGGGTGCACTACTGAAACGCCCCGGACAACGTGGGGTCGCGCTCGCCCTGGACAACGCTGTGGCCTCGACGCTCGACTTCTCCGACCGGTTCACAGCGAACGGGATCGTGCGGCTGCAGGGTGCCCGGATCTCGGACAACGTGACCTTTGAAGGAGCCGTCCTGAACGGGCCGCCCGACGGTCAAGGCCCGTCATTGACCGCCCCACGAATGCAGGCCGTCGACTTCGCCTTCACCCTCGCCCGATCACCCTCCGGGACCGTGGACCTGCGGGGCGCCCAGGTGTCCCACCTTCACGACAACAGGCACAGCTGGCCGGACGTGGTGGAGCTCGACGGCTTCGTCTACGGCTCCATCCAGAAAGACGAGGCAGGCGAGCGGCGGGAAGCAGTGCGGCAGCGGGACTCCGTGGCCCACCGCGTGGCGTGGATACGACACAGCCCCGGATACAATCCGCAGCCCTACGAGCAGCTGGCGAGCTGGTACCGGAAGGCCGGCCACGACGACGACGCCCGCCGCGTGCTCCTGGCCAAACAGCGCCATCGACGTCAAACTCTTCACCCGGCCGCGCGCGTGTGGGGGCACCTGCTCGACGCGACCGTCGGCTACGGCTACCGCCCCTGGCTGGCCGGTGTCTGGCTCCTCGCGCTGACCTTGCTGGGCACGCTGTCCTTCGGCAGCCACTCCCCCAACCCGGTCAAACAAGGGGAAAGCGCCCCGTTCCAGCCCCTCGTCTACACACTCGACCTCTTGATCCCCATCGGTGGTCTGGGCCAGCGCACGGCCTGGTACTGGTCGAACGACAGCCTCCAGTGGCTGGCCTACCTCCTGACCGCCTTCGGCTGGGTGCTGGCGACCGCTGTCATCGCGGGCGTCACTCGCACCCTGCAGAAGAGCTAGCGACCGACGAAGGCCGCGAAAGGCGATGTTCGACCAGGGTCTGGTAGCCGCGCGCGATGGTGATGTGTGAGGTCACGCAGATGAGGCGCCGATAGGGTCTTGACCATGTCCAGCCAACAGCCGGCCAGGATGGAACAATACTGGTCAAGGGGGACCTGTCGGGCACGGCCCCTCTCCGTATGGCGAGCCCCAGCCCTATCAGCCGTATCCGAACGGCGGCGCGATCCCGAGTGGGCACCAACCTCAGCCCATGACGATGCCGGGGCCGGTCCGGGCCGCACAGGTGCTGTTCTTCGTGATGAGTGGGCTCGGCCTGCTCGGCATGGTGCTTGCCATCGCGACGGACCACGTGGAGGCGGCCGGGTCAATCTTCGCCACGTCTCTCCCGGTGTTCCTGGGCCTGATCAGCGCTCTGCGCTTCTCGAAGAGGAAGCCGGGCTCACGGGGTACGGCGATCATCATCGCTTCGCTGATGATTGTCGTCGGGCTGGGCACCCTGGGGCAGGGGCAACCTGCCGGACTGATCCTGGGCGGGGTTGGTGTCGCCATCGTGATCCTGCTGTCCCAACGGCGATCCGGTCACTGGTTCGGCCGTCCAGTCCGCGCCTGACGGGCGGGCGCCGTGCCGAACCGCCGACGTCGTGACCGGGCCATGCGCTTTCGCTGACAGCGCCTCGAGGTTGGTGCGCTGTGTGTGCGGACCTCCTACGAGATCTTCGCCGACCGGCAGCCAGCGCTGCTGTCCACCAGCTGGGAGCCGATGGCCATCACCGGCGGCACCGTGGTGGTCCTGCCGGAGGGCGGGCCGCTCGCCGGCCGCGGCGTGGCCGCCCGCATGGCGCACCTGGGCATCACTGTTCAGCGGGCGGTGGAGACTCTCCGGCCGGTCCATGTCGACTGTGACCAGGCGCAGCTGCTCGGCGTGTCCGCCGGCGCCCAGGCGACGCTGATCCAGCGCACCCACTACGACACCGGCGGCAGACCGGTGGAGACCGCCGACCTCCTCATCCCCGCGGACCGCTGGGACATCGTCTACGACATCCCCGTACCGCCCGCCACCTGACCCGGTGCATACACCCGCTGAACGCTTGTGCGCCCGCCGCCCGGTGGGTGAACCCTGGCGAGCGGCTGCGCCGTCGCTGCCCCATCGCGGCTCCAATGCCGCGGCGCGAACACCCGAGCAGCACACACGCTTACGGCCCCTTGGGGCCGCTGAAGGGGGAGGGAATCCGCCATGCCCGCACCGCGCCGTGATCCGGCGTCGCGAAGCCAGGTGAGGTGATCGAGCCTGGTGCTGACGGCGGCCGCGCGTGGGTCGCCGATGTCCGTCAGGACCGCAAGGGCCCGCCGCAGACGGGACTGCGCCGCGGTGGGCCGCAGGCCTCAAGCGTTAGGCGTACGTAGGCCCAGCGTGCCCGATCGTGGCACGCACCGCCGACCACCGGCACAATCAAGATTTGCCCCAGGTTCTCCCACACCCGTTCCAGCACGCTGCCGCCACAGCAACCGGACCCACACGAAAGCAGGCACACATGTGCAAGACACGCACCGCCCTCACCGTCCTCGCCCTCTCGGCCGCGGCGCTGACAGGCACGACCACCGGCGCCGCCGCCACCGACAGCTTCTCAACCAGCCGTGCGGCCGCGGCTCCGTGCACCGTGCCCGACGCGTTCTGCGCCACCAGCGGCAGCGGCGACCAGCTCGTCCTGCACTGCGGCGAGTCCGCATTAGAGCCTTGGAGCGGCGTCGGATACTGGGACAACCGCCTTCCCGGAGGCGGCATAGTCAAGATGTTCGACTACTACGGCTCCGTGAACCATGTCGCACCCGCCGACTCCGGTCCCACCGAGATCAACTGGAGTCTCGTCTGGGCGCTGCGCACCTACTGCTGACACCTGTACGACGCGCGGCGCGTGCGAGAGCACTGCGAAGTCAGCAGGAGCTGCGTCAGAACCCTGCGACATGGGCCGGAGGCAGCGCCGAAGCCTTCGAAACGCAGGGCGCCGCCTCACGGTGCGAGCCCGGTGGCTTCGACGTTGTTCAGCGGCCCCACCAAGACGTCCCAGCTGGCCCCAAAAGGTGAAGTGACGGCTTGAAACGGCCCCATTCGGGCCTGGCCCTGACCAGGCGGCGGTCACCAGGAGGAGCCACTTGAAGCCGTCACGGATCTTCACGAATCGGGGCCAGCGCTAGCCGTCCGGGCGGGGCCGAATGACGACGTCAGAGCCAGTCGAGCCGCTGTAGAACTGGCCCGGAGCGCAACTACGGCCGTGGGCCGGGCAGAAGCAGGACTCTGCCATGACCCACGGCCTGCCGGACAGTCCGTCAGCCTCGAGCGGTCCGCACGCGTCACTGGCACGCTGCCCCCGAAGCCCCGGGGATGCCGTCGCCGCAGAAGAGCTCGTCCTGAGCATGGCGGATGCGCGCCAGCGTGCCCCGCCCGTCAGCGGCCATCTGCGAGAACACCAGCCTCCTCACAGATGGCTGCTTGGAACGTCAGGCTCGGGATTACCTCCGGTATCCGGTCCACGGCACGATGACCGCGAGCGCCGCCGCCCTGCACCTGACCCCCTCGGCGGCCCTCCAGCAGCTGGGGCAGCTACAGGAACGAGCACGTGGTCGTGGCCCCGTTGTATTTGAGGTTCTTGTCGTAAATCCAGCCATAGCCCGGGGCGTAGGACCAGGTGTTGCCGTAGTCGTTTTCTACGAAGCAGGCCAGCGCGACGTCACCAGACACCCTCGAGATCTCGTTGCACCTCTCGTAATAGCCGATCCGCGCCGGAGCGGAGCTCCCCTTCACCTCGTCCCGTTGGTCGCCGGTGGCGTCAGTCGGTACCTGGCCGCAATTCCCAGGCCGCGGCCTGGACAGGCGCCGCCGCGTACGAGGGGCCTGTGAGGAGTGCCCCGAAGGCGGCGGTGGCCACGAGGCCCGCGAGCAGACGTGCGGAGTTCATGACAGGTCTCCGTTCGTGGGAGTGTCGAATCCCGAGTGATGTCGGACCACGGCAGTCCTGCAGCAGCCGATCAACCAGTCGGTGACGCTTCATCGGATCCCGGAACTGGTACAGCCTCACCAGGACCGGATGACGTGCCGGG
Organism: Streptomyces sp. NPDC059455; assembly: GCF_042750115.1. Taxonomy (NCBI): domain Bacteria; kingdom Bacillati; phylum Actinomycetota; class Actinomycetes; order Kitasatosporales; family Streptomycetaceae; genus Streptomyces; species Streptomyces sp. NPDC059455. The sequence continues at coordinate 801 of NZ_JBHYVB010000176.1, read as the reverse complement.
GTCTTCGATGCCGCCAACTGTTCCCAGGCACATCACCGCCGGCAAGACATCCCGGCTGTTCGAGACAACGTGCACAAGTCCGGGCTGGTCAGTGCAGTTGTCCGGGACAAGCCCGGACGCCGGGCGCCCAGGCAGCGCCTGACGAGCCGTGTCGACAGCAACCGCCGTCTTACCGACCCCGGCGATGCCGCTGACCTTTTCCGGCGTCAGCGCCTACCCCTACCCCGAGTCTGCACCGAGGGACACCAACCCCCGACAATCTAGTGACTAGATGTACGGTGTGTGATCAAACGGACAGGGATGGGCCCCACCCCTGTCCCACCGGGGTCGCTCAACATGCCGCTGTCCTTAGCCCTCATCGCCCTCGGCATCGCGCTGCGCCAAGCTGATCGCATTCGTTTCGCCCGCGGCCGGCCGTCCAGGGCGAGCGCCACCGCGCTCATAGCCCTGCAGCGAGGCCGGGTGACCAACTGGACGCCGACGCTGCTCCTCGCCGGGCAGTGGCTGCAGATCGCCGGATGGTGGCGCCTGGCCGGGCACAGCCCTCTCGTGGCCGCCGCAGCGGCCGGCGGTGTGGCGGTGCAGTTCCGGCACCTGCAGGAGATCAGCCACTTCGCGCCGTTCCCACTCCACAGCGCGGCCGATGAGTTTGTGTCTCGCGGCCGGTCCAAGCTCGTGACACCTCAGGAAGGGAACCGCCATGTCAGAGCTTCTCGTCGACTTCATCACCTCCCTCGACGGCCATGCATCGGGAGAGGGATGGCCCGGGTTCTGGGGCCTCGAGGGCCCGGAGTACCTCGC
>NZ_JBHYVB010000175.1:0-24764 GCF_042750115.1 Streptomyces sp. NPDC059455 | reverse complement strand
CCGCCCCAGACCCTGGGGTCCAGGGGCGGAGCCCCTGCCACGCGGCGGAGCCGCTTATCGGCGCTGTGGGAAGGGGCGGGTAGGGGAAAGATCCGTCGGACAACCCCTAGCGGCTGGGCCGGGCCTCAACGCGGCCAGATGGGCGGGTTGGTGCAGAACGCGCCACCGAGGTACTCGTGGTCCGGGTTGCCCGGCTCCAGCTCGCCCTGCTCCGCGATCAGCTTCGCGGCGTACGGCTCGGAGTCGTCCCTCGGCTCGTACCCCAGGGCGCGGGCCGAGGAGAGGTCCCACCACAGGCGGGTGTTGGCCGAGCTGCCGTAGACCGTCGTACAGCCCACGTTCTCCGCCGTAAGGGCGGCGTGGAGCAGCCGGGCGCCGTCCGCCGGGCTCATCCAGATGGACAGCATGCGGACCGTCGTCGGCTCGGGGAAGCAGGAGCCGATGCGGATGGCGACCGTCTCGATGCCGTGCTTGTCCCAGTAGAACGAGGCCAGGTCCTCGCCGAACGCCTTCGACAGCCCGTAGTAGGTGTCGGGGCGGCGCGGGGTGTCGAGCGGGATGAGCGGGTCGTCTCCCACCGGACGCGGGGTGAAGCCCACGGCGTGGTTGCTGGAGGCGAAGACGATCCGGCGGACCCCGGCCTCGCGCGCCGCCTCGTACACGTTGTACGTGCCCTCGATATTGGCCCGCAGGATCTTCTCGAACGGGGCTTCCAGGGAGATACCCGCTAGATGGATGATCGCGTCAACGCCCCGCACGGCCTCGCGCAGGGCGTCCCGGTCGGACAGATCCGCGGTGATCGCGTCCGGCTCGCCCTCGATGGGGAGCTGGTCGAGCAGCCGCAGCTGGTATCCGTACGGCGGCAGCAGCTCGCGCATCAAGGTGCCCATGCCGCCGGCGGCGCCGGTGAGGAGGACGGTGCGGGGAGCGGGCATGGGCGGATCCTCCATAGGGGGTATCGCGTTATGGGGTTGTCGCAAGGGAGCCATCGCACAGAGCGCTCTTGCGTATGCGGTTTTTATTCATGTATGTGGTTCAGATTCATGGACACCGTAAGGATCGACGCATGGGCCGTCAAGGGTGGCGCGATGCCGTCGAATTCATCGTCGGGTGAGTGGCGTCACCCGGTTGGCGGCCTTGACCGACGGCCGATGGCTGCCTTACGGTGAACCTGTTCACGAATGTAGATGACGATCAGAAACATGTACACGGCGTCGGTGGGTGACGGCGGGTCGGTGTACACGACAGGGAGAAGCCCGTGACCTCAGCTTCACTCGCCGAGCGCCTTGACGGACTGCTGTTCTTCCCCGTGACCGCCTACGGTCCCGATGGCGCCCTGGACCTGGAGATCTACCGCGCTCACGTCCGCGCCGGGATCGAGGCGGGGGCGGGCGCCGTCTTCGCGTGCTGCGGCACGGGCGAGTTCCACGCCCTGACGCCCGAGGAGTTCCACGACTGCGTCGTGGTCGCCGTGGAGGAGGCCGCCGGGCGGGTGCCCGTGGTCGCGGGCGCCGGGTACGGGACCGCGCTGGCCATCCAGTTCGCCAAGCTGGCCGAGCGGGCCGGTGCGGACGGGCTGCTCGCCATGCCGCCGTATCTGGTCGTGGCCGGTCAGGAGGGGCTGATCCGCCACTACAGCGCCCTCGCGGGCGCGACCGACCTCGACATCATCGTCTACCAGCGGGACAACGCCGTCCTGGAGCCGGAGTCCGTGGCCCGGCTCGCCAAGGTGCCCGGCATCATCGGCCTCAAGGACGGCATCGGCGACCTCGACCTGATGCAGCGCGTCGTGAGCGCGGTGCGGGCCGACGCCCCCGACGAGGGCTTCCGCTACTTCAACGGGCTGCCGACGGCCGAGCTGACCGGCCTCGCCTACCGCGGGATCGGCGTGACGCTCTACTCCTCCGCCGTCTTCTGCTTCGTTCCCGAGGTCGCCCTCGCCTTCCACAAGGCACTCATGACGGGCGACGACGAGACCGCCAACAAGCTCCTCGACGGCTTCTACCGGCCGCTCGTCGAGCTCCGCAACCAGGGCCGCGGCTATGCGGTGTCGCTGGTCAAGGCGGGGGTCCGGCTGCGCGGACTGGACGTCGGCGAGGTGCGGCCGCCGCTGAGCGAGCCCAGCCCCGCCCACGTCAAGGAGCTGGCCGAGCTGATCGAGCGCGGCATGGCGCTGGTCGGGGAGGCGGACGGGGACGCGGACAAGGACGGGAACGGGGACGGGGAGGCGCGGTGAAGGCTTCCGCCTTCGTCTACCCCTGGGACGTCGTCGGGGACCCCGACGCCGCGCGCCGCATCGCCGACCTCGGCGTCCAGCAGGTCACACTGGCCTCCGCCTACCACTCCACCCGGGCCCTGACCCCGCGTCACCCCGGCCACCGCATCGTCACCGCCCGCCACGCGGCCGTGCTCTACCCGCCGAGCGCGGAGCGCTGGCAGGGGCGCGAGCTGCGGCCGTACGAGCAGTCCTGGGTGCCCGGCGACGACCCGTACGGGGAGGCGGCCGCCGCGCTGGCCGACGCCGGTCTCGAGGTCCACGCCTGGGTGGTGCTCGCGCACAACACCCGGCTGGGCGAGGAGCATCCCCGGATCACCGTGCGCAACGCCTATGGCGACCGCTACCCATGGGCGCCGTGCATCGCCCGCCCCGAGGTGCGCGCCTACCTGGTGGACCTGGCCGCCGAGGCCGCCGTACGGCCCGGCGCCCGCGGCACCGAGCTGGAGTCCTGCGGCTGGTACGGGCTGGCCCATCTGCACGCCCACGACAAGATCGGCGGGGTGCCGCTGGGCGGCGCCGGCCAGTACCTGATGTCGCTGTGCTTCTGCGAGAGCTGCGAGGCGGGCTACGCCGAGCTGGGCGCCGACCCCGAGGAGCTGCGCGAGCTCGTCGTGCGCGCCCTGCGGCCGGTGTGGGCGGGTGAGACCACCGCGGACGGCGGTGACCGCGCGGGGGAGTGGGCCGAGGTCGAGAAGCTGCTCGGCGCCGACCACGCCGCGCTCTTCGCGGCCTGGCGCGACCGGATCGCGAGCGGTCTGCGGGGCGAGGCCGTGGCAGCCGTAAGGGCCGCGGCGGACAAGGACTTCCAGGTCCTGCTGCACGCCGACCCGGCCCCGCACCGGCTCGGCGCCAACGTGGGCGTGGACCCGGCCGATGTGCTGGCCCAGGCCGACGGGGTCGTACTGCCGTGCACAGGGGGCGAGGCAGCACGCTCCGGGGTCCTGCCCCCGTTCGTGCCGTACCGGAACGAACGGACCGTGCTCGCCGCCAACTTCACGGTGGTGGCGGGGATGGGCGGCAGCCCGACGACGCTGGCCCGGGACGCGGCCCACGCGGTGGAACTGGGCGCGGACGAACTCCGCCTGTACCACGCCGGTCTGGCCTCGGACCAGGATCTGACGGCCGTCCGCACGGCCCTGTCCGAGCTGAGCTGAAGCGAGCCCGGGGACCCGTCACCCTTTGGCGGGTTCCCGGGACAGCCCGGCGGATTATCGGAAGCGCGACACCCGGTGGCATCGCCACGATCGAAGGGTGTCGACGAAACGGACCCCCGCACACCGCAGACCCATTGCGCTGATGTCCCTGGGACACGCCTGCGTGGACATCTACCAGGGAGCGGTGGCCGCGCTGGTGCCGTTCCTCGTCTCGGAACGGGCCTACGGCTACGCCGCCGCCTCCGGCGTCGTCCTGGCCGCCTCGCTGCTGTCGTCCGTCGTACAGCCGCTGTTCGGGGCGCTCACCGACCGGTGGGCCATGCCGTGGCTGCTGCCGGTGAGCACGCTGGTGGGCGGCGCGGGTGTGGCGCTGAGCGGGGTCGCCGGCTCCTATGCGGCGACCCTGGCGGTGGTCGCCGTCTCCGGCATCGGCGTGGCCGCCTACCACCCCGAGTCCGCCCGGGTGGCCCGGCTCGCCAGCCGGGGCAGCCACACCGCGATGAGCTGGTTCTCCCTCGGCGGCAACATCGGCTTCGCCGCCGCGCCGCTCGCGGTCGCCGCCGTCATCGCCACCGGCGGTTTGCGCGCCTCCCCACTGCTGGCCGTCCCCGCCGTCGCCGGAGCCGCCCTGTGCGCGGCCGCGCTACGGGCGCTCAGGGCCCCCGGCGCGGCGGCCGGGCCCGCGCGGGCGAGCCGCGGGGGAGCGGGACGGGACGACTGGCCCTCCTTCCTCCGGCTGTCCGGCGCCATCATGTGCCGCTCGATCGTCTTCGTCGGGCTGAGCGCGTTCATTTCCCTGTACGTGCGCGAGCGCGCGGGCGGAGGCGAACTGGCCGGTACCGCCGCCCTGTTCGTGCTCTACGCCGGCGGCGCGGTGGGCACGGTGGCCGGGGGCGCACTCGCCGCCCGCCACGGCCGCGTCCCGGTCGTCCAGCGGTCGTACGCCCTGACCGTCCTCGCCGTCGCGGGCGTCGTCCTCGTCCCCGGCCCGGCGCTCTACCTCTGCGTGGCCCTCGCCTCGGCCGGGCTCTACGTGCCGTTCTCCCTGCACGTCACCCTCGGCCAGGACTACCTGCCCCGCCGCGTGGGCACCGCCAGCGGGGTCACCCTGGGCCTGACGGTCAGCGTCGGCGGCCTGGCCGGCCCCCTCATCGGCGCCCTGGCCGACGCCACCACCCTTCAAACCGCCCTGTCCCCCCTGATAGCCTTCCCCGCCCTCGGCTGCCTCCTCCTCCGCCCCTTGCGTGAACCCGCCCTCCCCGAAGCCATCACCCAACACCTCCACCCGGCCGACGCTCCTGAGCCGGCGTAAGGACGGGACGGGCCCGGCATTGGCACCCTCGGCCCGTTTTTGTCAGAACCGTTGACGAACTCCTGGGGCCGCCCTAACTTCAACGCGTCGTACTTCGTATGTCATATATGAGACGCGATATGTGAGATCTGAGAGTATTCATGGACATCGCCCCGAGCCCGATCCCCTCCCGCACCCAGTACGTGCTGGAGGCGGTCAAGCACGCGATTCTCACCGGGGGGTTGCGGCCCGGACAGGCGTTGGTGGAGGCCGAGTTGGCCGCGCAGTTCGGGGTGTCCAAGACGCCCGTGCGGGAGGCGCTCAAGACGCTCGCGGGGCGGGGGCTCGTGGTGATGAGCGAGTACAAGGGGGCCACGGTCAGGACCGTGGACAGCGCGATGGCGCACGCCGTCTACGATGTGCGGCTGCTCCTGGAGCCCGAGGCGCTGCGCCGGACCGTGGCCGCGCGGGCCGGGCTGGAGGCCGCCGGGGCCGCGCTGGAGCGGTCGGACGCGGCCGCCGATCCGGCCGGGCGGTCGCTCGCCAACCGCGACTTCCACCGGGCGCTCTATCTGCCCTGCGGCAACCCCCTGCTGACCCGGATGCTCGACGAACTGCGCGACCAGGCCGCGCTGGTGTCCGCCATCGCCTGGCAGGCGGTGCCCTCCTGGGAGCAGGAGGCCCGTGAGCACCGGGAGATCCTCGCCCGCGCGCTCGACGGCGACGCCGACGGGGCCGCCCGCGCACTGCACGAGCACATCGCCTCCTTCGTCCGGCGCGCCTTCCCGGACGGGGAGTAGCACCCGGCGGCCCCGGCCGCCGACCCCAGCACTCAGCACTCAGTACTCAGCACGCAGCACTGGGCACTCAGCACCATCCGAACAGCTCGTCCCGATGCCGACCATCGAGAGAAAGGGTTCGTATGGACTACTCACCGCTGAGGACGGCGCTCGCGGACGTCGTGGCGATCCCGGTGACCCCATACGACGCCGAGGGCGCCGTGGACCGCGCCGCCTACCGGGCCCTGCTTCGCCGGCTCCTCGACGGCGGGGTCAAGGCCGTCACCCCGAACGGCAACACCGGGGAGTTCTATGCCCTCACCCTCGAAGAGCGGCGGCTGGTCACCGAGCTGACCGTCGAGGAGGCCGCCGGGCGGGCCGCCGTGCTCGTCGGGGTCGGCCATGACGCGGCCACCGCGGTCGAGGCCGCCCGCCACGCCCGCGCCGCCGGGGCCGACATGGTGATGGTCCATCAGCCGGTGCATCCGTACGTCGCCCAGGACGGCTGGATCGACTACCACCGCGCCATCGCCGAGGCCGTCCCCGAGCTGGGCATGGTGCCGTATCTGCGCAATCCGCTCATCGAGGGCGCGGCGATCGCCCGGCTCGGCGAGGAGTGCCCCAATGTCATCGGGGTCAAGTACGCGGTCCATGACGCCACCCGCTTCGCCGCCGTGGCGCGCGACGCCGGGCTGGACCGGTTCGTCTGGGTGGCCGGGCTCGCCGAGCTGTACGCGCCCTCGTACTGGGCGGTCGGCGCCACCGGCTTCACTTCCGGCCTGGTCAACGTCGCCCCCAACGTCTCGCTCAACATGCTGGGCGCGCTGCGCGCGGGGGACTACCCCGGCGCGATGAAGGTGTGGGAGCAGATCCGGCGGTTCGAGGACCTCAGGGCCGAGCGGCAGTCCGCCAACAACGTCACGGTGGTCAAGGAAGCGCTTGCCGCGATGGGCCTGTGCCGGCGCGACGTCCGCGCCCCGAGCAAGCCGCTGCCCGAGCCGAGGCGCGCGGAAGTCGCCGCGATCGTCGAGGGGTGGTCGGTATGAGTGCCCGGCCCACCGGGGCGAGTGCTCCGCCGAGAACGCGCAAGCGCCCCGACGAACTGCGCAGCCACCAGTGGTACGGCACCGACGGCCTGCGCTCCTTCAGCCACCGGGCCCGCACCCGCCAGCTCGGCTATCTCCCCGAGGAGCACCTGGGCAAGCCGGTCATCGCGATCCTCAACACCTGGAGCGACATCAACCCCTGCCATGTGCACCTGCGCGACCGCGCCCAGGCGGTCAAGCGCGGGGTCTGGCAGGCGGGCGGCTTCCCGCTGGAGTTCCCCGTCTCCACGCTCTCCGAGACCTTCCAGAAGCCCACCCCCATGCTCTACCGCAACCTCCTCGCCATGGAGACCGAGGAACTGCTCCGCTCGTACCCGGTCGACGGCGCCGTGCTGCTGGGCGGCTGCGACAAGTCCACCCCGGCGCTGCTGATGGGCGCGGCCAGCGCCGACCTCCCGGCGGTCTTCGTCCCGGCCGGGCCGATGCTGCCGGGGCACTGGCGCGACGAGGTGCTGGGCTCGGGCACCGACATGTGGAAGTACTGGGACGACAAGCGGGCCGGGCTGATCGGCGACTGCGAGATCTCCGAGCTGGAGCGGGGGCTGGCCCGTTCGCCCGGTCACTGCATGACGATGGGCACCGCCTCCACGCTGACGGCCGCCGCCGAGGCGCTGGGCGTGACCGTGCCCGGCGCCTCGTCCATCCCGGCCGTGGACTCCGGGCACGACCGGATGGCCGCCGCCTCCGGGTTACGCGTGGTCGAGCTGGCCTGGCAGGACCTCAGGCTCTCGGAGCTCCTCACCAGGGAGGCGTACGAGGACGCGGTCGCGACCGTGCTCGCCCTCGGCGGTTCCACCAACGCGGTGATCCATCTGATCGCGATGGCGGGCCGGTCCGGGGTGCGGCTCACCCTCGACGACTTCGACCGAATCGCCCGTACCGTCCCCGTGCTGGCCGATCTGCGGCCCGGCGGCCGGTACTTGATGGAGGACTTCCACTTCGCGGGCGGGCTCCCGGGCTTCCTCTCCCGGCTGACGGACGTCCTGCACCTGGACCGCCCCACCGTCGCCCACCCCACCCTGCGCGAACAGCTCGACGGCGCCCTGGTGCACAACCCCGAGGTGATCCGGGACCGTGACCGTCCGCTGGCCGAGGAGGGCGGAGTGGCGGTGCTGCGCGGCAATCTGTGCCCCGACGGCGCCGTCATCAAGCACATCGCGGCCGAGCCCCGGCTGCTGAAACACACCGGCCCCGCCGTGGTCTTCGACGACTACAGGACGATGCAGGCCACCATCAACGACCCCGGTCTCGGCATCACCGAGGACAGCGTGCTGGTGCTGCGCAACGCGGGTCCGCTGGGCGGCCCCGGAATGCCCGAGTACGGGATGCTGCCCATCCCCGACCATCTGCTGATGCAGGGGGTGCGGGACATGGTGCGGATCTCCGACGCCCGGATGAGCGGCACCAGTTACGGGGCCTGTGTGCTGCACATCGCGCCCGAGTCGTATGTGGGCGGCCCGCTCGCCCTCGTCCGCGACGGCGATCCGATCACCCTCGATGTCGCGGCGCGAGTGCTGCGGCTGGAGGTGGACGACGCCGAGCTGGAACGGCGCCGGGCGCGGTGGACGGCCCCGCCGCCCCGCTACGAGCGCGGCTACGGCGCGCTCTACCAGGAGCAGATGACCCAGGCCGACACCGGCTGCGACTTCCGCTTCCTGGCCCGCCCCGGCGCGGTGCCCGAACCCTACGCGGGCTGACGCCGCCTCCCGGCGCAAAAAATTTTGTACGAGATCCCGAACGACATTCGGTAAGCGCTTCACGGAAGCGCTTCACCAGACCCTGCCCCTCCGAGACCGCCCGCCCCCGCACCCCTGAGAACGGAGAAGCAGTCATGGCCCACGCCGTGGCGAAACCACCCCGGGCCCCCCGGCGCCGTACGGGAGGACCGGCCCGCCGCCTCCCGTATCTGCTGATCGCCCCCGCCGGGCTGCTGATGCTGGGCTTCATCGCCTATCCGATGCTCAGCGTCCTCTACTACAGCCTGCGGAACTACAACGTCACCAAGCCCTGGCGGAACGGCTACGCCGGCCTGGACAACTTCACCCGGATCTTCACCGACGACCCGCAGTTCTGGGACACGCTCGTCTTCAGCGGCAAATGGGTCGTCACCGAGGTGCTGCTGCAGCTCCTGCTCGGACTCGCGCTCGCCCTGCTGGTGAACCAGACCTTCCTCGGCCGCGGCCTCGCCCGCGCCCTGGTCTTCTCGCCCTGGGCCGTGTCCGGGGTGCTCACCACCACCATCTGGATGCTGCTCTACAACCCCTCGACCGGCGTCAGCCGCTATCTCGCGGACGCGGGCATCGGCACCTACGGCACCTCGGTGCTCTCCGACACCGGGACCGTCTTCTGGGCCGCCGTCGTCGCCGAACTCTGGCGCGGCGTCCCGTTCTTCGCGATCCTCCTCCTCGCCGACCTCCAGTCCATCCCCAGGGACCTCTACGAGGCGGCCTCGGTCGACGGCGCGGGCCGGGCGCGGCGGTTCCTCCACATCACCCTGCCGCACCTGAAGGACGCGATCATCCTCTCCACGCTGCTGCGCGGCGTCTGGGAGTTCAACAACGTCGATCTGCTCTACACCCTCACCGGCGGCGGACCGGCCGGGCAGACCACCACCCTTCCGCTCTACGTCGCCAACACCGGGATCAACGGCCATGACTTCGGCTACGCCTCCGCGCTGACCACCGTCGCCTTCGTGATCCTCCTCTTCTGCTCAATCCTCTATCTGCGCCTGAGCAAGTTCGGAGGCGAGACCAAGTGACCGCCGCACTCGCCGAGAAGGGCACCCTGCCCGCCGCCGCGGCCACCCCGCCGCCCACCGCCCGCGGAAGGCTCCGGCGCGGGTCCGACCAGGACGTCCCGCGCTGGCAGATCTATCTGCCGCTGGGCCTGTATCTGCTGTTCACCCTCGTCCCCTTCTACTGGATGCTGCTGTTCGCGCTGCGCCCCGCGGGCTCCAACGCGCTGGTGCCCTGGCCGATCACCGGTGAGCACTTCCAGAAGGTCTGGAACGAGCGCAGCTTCGGGATCTTCTTCCAGAACAGCATGATCGTCGGCATCGCCTCGCTGGTGATGACGACGGCGGTCGCGCTGGCCGGTGGCTATGCCCTCGCCCGCTTCGAGTTCCGGATCAAAAAGGGCTTCATGCTGGCGCTGCTGGCCTCGCAGTTCATCCCGGGCGCGCTGATGCTGGTGCCGCTCTTCGAGATCTTCAAGAACCTGCAGATGATCAACTCGCTGGGGAGCGTGGTCATCGCGGAGACGGTCTTCCAACTGCCCCTGTCGATCATCCTCATCAGCGGCTTCATCAAGAACGTGCCGGTGTCGCTCGAGGAGCAGGCGTGGGTGGACGGCTGCGGCCGCTTCCGGGCCTTCTGCGCGGTGGTGCTGCCGCTGCTGCGCCCGGGGCTGATCGCGGTCGGCTCCTTCGCCTTCGTACACAGCTGGAACCACTTCCTGTTCGCGCTGATGTTCCTCAGCTCCCAGGACAAACAGACGATCCCGGTCGGCCTCAACACCCTCATCGGGGCGGACAGCGTCGACCTGGGCGCGCTCGCGGCGGGCGGGGTGATCGCCGCGGTGCCCGTCGTCATCGTCTTCGCCTTCATCCAGAAGTGGCTGATCACCGGGTTCAGCGCGGGGGCGGTCAAGGGCTAGGGGCGTCCGGCGGATGTTGACGCCCGCGGCGGGCCGCTCCCCGCCCCGCCCCTTCCCAGCACCTGACGATATGCGGCTCCGCCGCGTGCGGGGCTCCGCCCCGGACCCCGGTGCCCAGGGGGAAGCCCCTGCCACGCGGCGGAGCCAGCGCCGACGCTCATCCGGGCGGCGGCTGGACGGAGCACATCTCTCACGGACAAGGAGGTCCGAAAGATGCGCAAGGTGTGCCCCCAGGGAGGGGGGTTCCAGTGATACCTCTCGTCCTGGCCGGTGCCCGCGGCCACGGCCGCCGGCATCTGGACAACATCCGGCGGCTGACCGCCGAGGGAAAGGTCCGCCTCGCCGGGGTGTGCGAACTCGCGCCGCTCACCCGGGAGGAGCTGGGCGACGGGCTCGGCGAGCCCGAGCAATCCGCCGACCTCGCCGCGCTCGTGACCCGCACCGGCGCCCGGATCGCGATCATCTGCACTCCGATCCACACCCACGCCGATCTCGCGCTCGCCGCCGCCGAACGCGGTGCGCACCTTCTGCTGGAGAAGCCGCCCACACCCTCGTACGCCGAATTCACCCGGTTGAGCGAAGGACTACGCGGATACGGAACCGCCTGCCAGATCGGCTTCCAGTCGCTCGGCTCCCATGCCCTGCCCGCCATCCGGAAACTCGTCGCCGACGGCCGCATCGGGGCGATCCGCGGCATCGGCGCGGCCGGGGCATGGGCCCGTGACGAGGACTACTACACCCGCGCCCCCTGGGCCGGACACCGCGCGCTCGACGGCCGCGACGTCGTGGACGGCGTCCTCACCAACCCCCTCGCCCACGCCGTCGCCACCGCCCTGCACCTCGCCGACGCCGACCGGGCCGAGGATGTGGCCCGTATCGAGCTGGAGCTGTACCGGGCCAACGCCATCGAGGCCGACGACACCTCCTGCGTACGGATCCGGACCACCCGCGGCACCACCGTGGCCGCCGCCGTCACCCTGTGCGCGGAGGAGCCCGGTGAGCCGTATGTGGTCGTCCACGGCGACCGGGGCCGGATCACCTTCTGGTACAAGCTGGACCGGGTCCGTATCGAACGCGACGGAGCGCCGCCCGAGACCACCGGCCACGCGCGCACCGATCTGCTGGACAACCTCGTCGCGCATCTGCGCGACGGCACCGAACTGCTCGTTCCCCCGGACCGCACCGGCGCGTTCATGCACGTCGTCGAGGCGGTCCGCACCGCCCCCGCACCGGTCCCGCTGCCCGCCGACGCCTGGCGCACCGAGCCCGGTGCGGGCGTCACCGAGCGAGCGGCCGAGCGGCGTGTGGTGACCGGCATCGACCGACTGGTCACCGCCGGCGCCGAGCGCCTCGCCCTGTACTCCGAACTGCGCGCCCCCTGGGCCGCTCCCCCCACGGAGGTCCCGCACCCATGACACCCCTGACCCCCTCCAACCCCCTGACCCCGTTCACCCCGCTCACTCCCTCCCTCACCCGCCGTCCCCCGTGCACCCTGCTCCGCCATGAACACCGGACCGTCGGGACGTATGTGCACCGCCCCGAACTGCCGGGCACGGTCGCGCCGCGTCCGTATCTGCACCCCGTACGCACCCTCGGCGGTGTCACCGTCACCGGGCTGCGGCCCGCCGAGGATCCGGCCCGACTGGGGGTGTCCATGGCCATCCCGGAGGTGGCCGGATGGAACTTCCGGGGCGGTCCCGGCCGACGGGAGCACCACGGCGGCCAGCGCCACCTCAGCTGGCTGCTGCGCGACCCCGACGGGTTCGTGGAAGAGCTGTCGTGGACGGCCGGTGGGCGGCAACTGCTGCTGGAACGGCGCACGGTGGCCGTACGGTCCCTCGGAACGGAGTGCTGGGCGCTGGACTTCACCTCCGCCCTCACCAATGTGACGGGCGAGGAGATCGCGCTCGGTGGGGCGGGCCACGCGGGCGGCTTCTTCTGGCGCGTCCCCCGGCGCCCCGAGCCCGCGCATGTCTTCAGCGCCGACGGCGAGGGCGAGGCGGCGGTGCACGGACGGCCCGCGGACTGGCTGGCGCTGGCCACCGACGACTGGACGCTGGTCTTCGTCGGCGCGACCGGCGACACCCGGGCCGACCCCTGGTGGGTCCGCACCGGCGACCACCCGGGCGTCGGCTCGGCCCTCACCTGGCAGCGCCCCCTGCCCATGGCCCCAGCCGACACGGTCACCCGCCGCATAGCCACAGCGATAGCCGACACCCACCTGACCCAGTCCGCCGCGGCCCGCCTGGCAGCCCACCTCTCCGACAAGGGAGCGGCGGTCTAGAAACCACGTTGTGGGCAATCGTCCCTCCCCCAGCTACCGCTGGGAGGTGCCCCCTGGCGGAACGGGTGGGCACAACGACCCGCACACGGCCACGGACCCCGGCCAAGACGGCGCGACCCCAGCGACCAGCAACCGCAAGGAAACCCACAAAGGAGACGGACAGCTACCCATGAACCCACGCACCCGCAGAACCGCAATCGCCCTCGCCGCAACCCTCACCCTCGCCCTGACAGCCACCGCTTGCGGAGACGACGGCTCGACCACCGGCGAGGAGGGCTCCGGCAAGGGCACCATCACCTTCTGGGACAACAACGGCGGCCCCCGCACCAAGATCTGGAAGCAGATCATCGCCAAGTTCGAGGACAAGAACCCCGACATCACGGTCAAGTACGTCCCGATCCCGATCGCCAACGTGCAGTCGAAGTACGACACCGCCATCCAGAGCGGCGGCGACAGCCTGCCCGACGTCGGCGGCGTGGGCACCGCGTATCTGGCCAATCTGGTCGCCCAGGGCGCCCTCGACCCCGTGACCGACCGCATCGGCGACAGCGCCCTCAAGGGCAAGCTGATCAAGAACATGGTCGAGAGCGTCCGCGCGGCCGGAGGTGACGACAAGGAGCTGTACTCCGTCCCGACCTCCGCCAACCAGGGCACCCTCTGGTACCGCACCGACCTCTTCAAGGCGGCGAAGCTGCCCGCGCCCGACAGCTGGGACAAGTTCTACGAGGCCGCCGACGAACTGACCGAAAAGGGCCGGAACAAGTTCGGCTTCACCCTGCGCGGCGGCGCGGGCTCGATCGCCCAGGCGCTGGACATGATGTACGCCCAGTCCGGCATCTCGTCCTTCTGGGACGGCGGGGACGGCGGGGACGGCGGGGACGGCGGGGGCGGCGGGGACGGCGACAAGACCACCCTCAACGATCCGAAGAACGTCGCGGCGCTCGAGAAGTACATCGCCCTCTTCAAGAAGGTCACCCCCGCCGCCGACCTCAACAACGACTTCGCCAAGATGGTCGCCCAGTTCGACCAGGGCGACATCGGGATGCTCCAGCACAACCTCGGCAGCTATGTGGACCACGTACGGCTGCTCGGCAAGGACAAGATCGCGGGCATACCGCTGCCGCCGTCCCGGCAGGGCGCGGCGCGCACCATCGTCTCGAACCCGGTCGACGGCCTCGGGCTGTTCAAGGCGAGCAAGAACAAGGCGGCGGCCTGGAAGTTCATCGAGTTCGCGGCCTCCCCGGAGATGAACAGCCTCTGGAACGAGGACGTCGGCGCGATCCCCGCCAACGTCGGCGCCGCTGATGACGACTGGATCGCGAAGGCCCCGCCGACCAAGGCCGCGCTGGAGTCGCTCAACGATCCGCGGACCAAGGTCGTCCAGCTGCCGTACTACCTCCCGGACTGGAACAACATCAGCAAGGCCGACAACGAGCCCAGCTTCCAGAAGGTGCTGCTCGGCAAGATGACCGCCAAGGCGTTCTGCGACAAGGTCGCGAAGGAGCTCAACGCGGCACAGGCGGACTGGAAGAAGCACCAGAGCTAGCGGTCGGGCCCCTCGAGCTATCTATGAACTACGTGTATACCTGCGGTGTATAGTGCTCGCAGTTTGTGCTGCCAACTTTACGTATTTAGCCGGACGTTGGTGGCATGGCGACCACTATTGGCCACAAGAGGACTTCGGGGACATCAATGGGGCGAAAAGGTCGAATATCCGGGCTGGGCGTCAGTCTCGTCGGTGCCGTCTGTCTGACGCTGGGCCTCAGCGGCTGTGGTGCTTCGTACGACACCACCTCGCCGCGCAGCGCCCGGGAGCACGCGGCGTCGGACGCCAAGCACTCGACACCGGCCGCCTCCAAGCCGGACGTGCTCAAGAAGGGCGACGGGGCGAACGACAAGAACGGTGCGAACGGTAAGGACGGTGCGAACGACAAGAACGGGGCGAACGGCTCCGTCGACTGCGCCGTCGCCAAATGCGTCGCCCTCACCTTCGACGCGGGCCCCAGTGGCAACACGCCCCGGCTGCTGAAGATCCTCAAGCACGAGAAGGCCCACGCGACCTTCTTCATGCTCGGCAAGAAGCACATCGAGAAACACCCCGACCTGGTGCGCCGTATCGCCGACGAAGGCCATGAACTGGCCAACCACACCTGGTCGCACAAGATCCTGACCAAGACCGACTCCGACGAGGTCCGCTCGGAGATCACCCGCGTCCAGACCGCCGTCAAGAAGCTCACCGGCCGTACGCCGCTGCTGATGCGCCCGCCGCAGGGGCGTACGGACGAGCGGGTCTCCAAGATCTGCCGTGAGCTGGGCGTGGCGCAGGTGCTGTGGAGCGTGACGGCGAAGGACTACCAGACGAACGACTCCGCGCTGATCGAGAAGCGGGTGCTGGATCAGACGAAGCGCGACGGGATCATCCTGCTGCACGACATCTACAAGGGCACGGTGCCCGCCGTGCCGGGGATACTGGCGAAGCTGAAGAAGGAGGGCTACACGGTGGTGACGGTCTCCCAGCTGATGGCCCCGGCCGTCCCGGAAGCGGGCAAGGTCTATCGCCCATGAGGCAACAGACCGGCACGATCTCCGTCGCGTTCAAACATCCTCGGCCACAAAATGATCAAGAGTTGTCGCAAGCTATCGCGATGCGTTGGGGATTTCGTAATCTAAGAATCCTCGGGAGCCCGGCAACCTAATCTGGAGTGGCGGCAACTACGACATGGAGCGGGCCGGTCTGGATCCTCCGGCCCGTTCTCTCGACGCGGAACAGGAGTTGCCATGGGGCTGAGACGCAAACGGGGCCGTCACCGCCGTCGCAAGGACCGCACGCTGCCGTTGGGCAGCGCCGTGATCGTGGCGTCGGCCGTGGCCGGGGTGTATCTGACGGCTTCGCCGGAGGGCGCGAGCGCCGTGCCCACCACCCTGTACGTGGCCACCAACGGCAGCGACGGCAACACCGGCACCCTCAAGTCCCCCTACCGAAGCCTGGAGAAGGCGTTCTCCACCGCCAAGGCCGGCACCACCATCGAGGTCCGCGGCGGCACGTACTACCCCGCCAGGACCCTGCGCAGCTCCATCAGCGGCACCCCCCGCGAGCGCGTCCGACTGCGCTCGTACCGGGCGGAGAAGGTCCGGCTCGACGGCTCCCGGCTGGGCCGGGGCTCCTCCCTGGTCTCCCTCACCGCCGACTACTGGACGGTCTCGGGGATCGAACTGCGCAACGCCCCGGGCGGCGGCCTGGTCTGCACCTCCTGCGCGCGCAACGTCTTTCAGGACCTCAGCACCCACGGCAACGGCGACACCGGACTCACCCTCCGCGGCGACGACACCAATGGCAACCTCATCCGGAACCTCGACTCCTACGCCAACCACGACGACGCCAGCGGCGGCCAGCGAGCCGACGGCATAGCCATCACCCACGGCTCCGGCACCGGCAACGTGGTCACCGGATCCCGGCTGTTCCACAACAGCGACGACGGCCTCGACCTGTGGATGTGGGCCAGCCCCGTCACCATCGAGCACTCCTGGGCCTTCGGAAACGGCCGGAACCGCTGGCACATCCCCTACTTCAAGGGCGACGGCAGCGGCTTCCAGCTCGGCGCCGACCGCCCGGACGCCCCCTCGCCCGCCCATGTCGTACGGTCCTCCGCCGCCTGGGCCAACACCAAGAGCGGCTTCGACGCGGGCGGCAACACCGGGGCCCTCCGGCTCCAGCGCACCACCTCCTTCGACAACTGGGGCAAGGGCTACGCCGTCGCCGGCTCCCGCGCCCAGCTGACCCGCAACCTCGCGCTCTCCAACGGCCGCGGCAGCGCCGACACCGGCCTCCTCGCCGCCTCGCGGGACAACAACTGGGCGCCGGGCCGCCGGGCCACCCCGCCGCTGGTCACCACAGACCCCACCACCGCCTTCGGGCCCCGGCGGCCGAACGGCTCGCTGCCGCTCACCGGCTTCCTCGTGGTCATGGACCGCACCGAGATCGGTTCGCCGATGAACTGAAACCCCGGGAAAACCTGAATCGCGCTCCTGGCGGGCACAATCCCCTGATCCGGCACGCCGCCGACCCGCCCGCCGTCCCCCGAGGAGCGTGACCATGGCGCGACAGATCACGGACAAGGCCCCGGCCCCACCAGGGCCCGGATTCCCCCTGCTCGACCGCTACTTCCGGATATCGGAGCGGGGCTCCACCCTCGGCCGGGAGGTCCGGGGCGGGTTCGCCACCTTCTTCACGATGGCGTACATCCTCGTCCTGAACCCGATCATCCTGGGCGGGGCGAAGGACAAGTTCGGCGAGCAGCTCTCCGGCACCCAGCTCGCCACCGCCACCGCGCTGGTGGCCGCCGTGATGACCGTCCTCATGGGCATCGGCGGCAATCTGCCGCTCGCCCTCGCCGCGGGCCTCGGGCTCAACGCGGTCGTCGCCTTCCAGATCGCCCCGCAGATGAGCTGGGCCGACGCCATGGGCCTGGTGGTCCTGGAGGGCCTGATCATCTGCGCGCTGGTGATGACCGGGCTGCGCGAGGCGGTGATGCACGCCATCCCGCAGCCGCTGAAGCAGGCCATCAGCGTGGGGATCGGGCTGTTCATCGCCTTCATCGGCTTCGTCGACGCCGGGTTCGTCTCCCGCATCCCCGGCCCCACCGGCTCCACACCCGTACAACTCGGCTCGGACGGGCGGCTCACCGGCTGGCCGGTGGTGGTCTTCTGCGTGGGGGTGCTGCTGACCATCGCGCTGATGGCGCGCAAGGCCAAGGGCGCGCTTCTGATCAGCATCGTCGTCTCGACCGTGCTCGCGATCGTCATCAACGAGATCGCCGACATCCGGCCGGAGGCATGGGGGCTGACCGTGCCCACCCTCCCCGACAGCGTCGTCGACACCCCGGACTTCGGGCTGCTCGGCTCCTTCAGCCTCTTCGGGGCGTTCCAGCAGGTCGGTGTGGTCACCATCGTCCTGCTGATCTTCACCCTCATCCTGTCCGACTTCTTCGACACCATGGGCACGGTCGTCGGGGTGAGCAACGAGGCCGGGCTGCTGGACGCCGAGGGCAGGGTGCCGGGGCTGGGGCGGGTGCTGCTGATCGACGGCGCGGCGGCCGCACTCGGCGGCGCCGCGTCCGCCTCGTCCAACACCAGCTACATCGAGTCCGCGGCCGGGGTCGGCGAGGGCGCGCGCACCGGGTTCGCCAGCGTGGTCACCGGAGCGCTGTTCGGGCTCGCGCTCTTCCTGACCCCGCTGGCCACCGTGGTGCCCGCCCAGGCCGCCGCCCCGGCGCTGATCGCGGTCGGCTTCCTGCTGATGAGCCAGGTGCGGTCCATCGACTGGGAGCGGATCGACATCGCCGTCCCGGCGTTCCTCACCATCGCGCTGATGCCGTTCAGCTACTCCATCTCCAACGGGATCGGCGCCGGGTTCATCTCGTATGTGGTGATCAAGACGGTGCTGGGCAAGGCGCGGGAGGTGCACTGGCTGCTGTGGGGGACGGCCGCGCTGTTCGTGGTCTACTTCGCGATCGACCCCCTCGAGCAGCTGCTCACCTGAGCCGCGACGCCTCCGCCCCGGAAGCCACCCGGGAGCGACCCAGGAGCCGCCCCGGAAGCCCGCCCCGGAAGCCGCCCCGCCCCGTCAGCTGTGGCCCATGATGGGGCGCGGGCGGTAGGGGGCCTCCAGGCGGGCCACCTCCTTCTCGTCGAGCGTCAGCCCGACCGCCGCGACCGCGTCCTCAAGGTGGCGGGTCTTGGTGGCCCCGACGATCGGCGCGGTGACCGCGGGCCTGCTGAGCAGCCACGCCAGCGCGACCTGCGCCGGGGACACCCCGCGCTCCTCGGCGATCGCGCGGGTGGCGTCCACGATGGAGAAGTCCGCGTCCGCGTACCACCTCTCCACCAGCGGATCGTTGCCCGCCCGGACCGTCTGCCCGGTGCGGTCCCGGTCGCGGGTGCCCGCCAGCAGCCCGCGCGCCAGCGGGCTCCACGGGATGACGCCCACGCCCTGGTCCAGGCAGAGCGGGTTCATCTCCCGCTCCTCCTCGCGGTAGAGCAGGTTGTAGTGGTTCTGCATCGAGACGAACCGGGTCCAGCCGTGCGCCTCGGCGATGTGCTGGGCCTTGGCGAACTGCCAGGCGTACATGGAGGACGCGCCGATGTACCGGGCCTTTCCGGCCCGCACCACATCGTGCAGCGCCTCCATGGTCTCCTCGAGCGGCGTCTCGTGGTCGAAGCGGTGGATCTGGTAGAGATCGACATGGTCGGTGCCCAGCCGCCGCAGCGAGGCGTCGATGCCCGCCATGATGTGCTTGCGGGAAAGCCCGCGGTCGTTGGGGCCCTCGCCCATCGGGTTGTAGACCTTCGTGGCCAGGACGTAGTCGTCGCGGCTGGGGAAGAGCTCCCGCAGCAGCTCACCGGTGATCTCCTCGCTGCGGCCCACCGAGTACATGTCGGCGGTGTCGAAGAAGGTCACCCCCTCCTCGGCCGCGCGCCGCACGATCGGCCGCGCGTCGTCGATGTCCAGCTGCCAGGGCCGGTGCTCGGGGTTGCCGTAGCTCATCATGCCCAGGCAGATCCGCGACACCTTGACGCCCGACGCGCCCAGCCGTACGTACTCCATGCCTCTGCTCCTCCTGCTCGTCCGCCCGACCCGTCACAGCAGACCACCCCGGCCGCCGGATGTCAGCCCGGTGTGACGAAACCGCTTTCGTACGCGGCGATCACCGCCTGGGTGCGGTCCCGAACGCCCAGCTTGGTGAGCACCGCCCCCACATGAGTCTTGACGGTGGCCGGTCCCACCGCTATCCGGGCCGCGATCTCGGAGTTGGACAGCCCGTCGGTCATCAGCCGCAGCACCACGGCCTCCCGCTCGGAGAGCCGCTCGCGCAGCGCCCGCGCCATCGCCTCGCGGTCCGGGCCGCGGGCGGCGGCGTGCTCGGCGGCCAGCGCCCGCACCGCGGCCGGGAACAGCAGCGAATCGCTGCGCGCCACCACCCGCACCGCCTGCACCAGCTCCGCCGCGCGGGCCCGCTTGAGCAGGAAGCCGCTGGCCCCGGCGCGCAGCGCGTCGTACACATAGCTGTCGTTCTCGAACGTCGTCACCACGATGACGCGCGGCGGGTCCGGCACGGTGCCCAGGATCCGCTCGGTGGCGCGGATGCCGTCCACCTCGGGCATCCGGACGTCCATCAGCACCACGTCCGGGCGCAGTCCACGGACGATCGGCACGGCCTCGGCGCCGCTTCCGGCCTCGCCCACGACCTCCAGGTCCGGTTCGCTGGAGAGGATCGCGCGCAGCGCGGTGCGCACCATCCGCTCGTCGTCGACGAGCACGATGCGCAAGGGGGACGGCGGGGTGCTCACCGGGACGCCTCCACCGGGAGCCGGACCGTCAGCCGCCAGACGCCGTCCACGGTGTCCCAGGCGCAGGTGCCGCGCAGCAGGGTGACCCGCTCGGCGATGCCGCGCAGCCCGCGGCCGCCGCCGGCGGTCCGTGCCCGGGTGGTTCCGTCCACCGGGTTCTCCATCGTGATCTCCACCTTCTTCCGGTCCTCGGCGATCCGGAGCCGCACCGGCACCCGGCCCGCGTGGCGCAGCGCGTTGCTGAGCCCCTCCTGGACGATGCGGTACGCCTCACGGGAGACCACGGGCGGCAGCCGGTCCAGCGTGCCCGGGGCCGTCAGCTCGACGGCGACGCCCGCGGCCCGGGTGCGGGCGAGCAGCCCGTCCAGGTCCATGAGGGTGGGGGAGGGGGCGGGGGCCGGGGCGGTCTCCCCTTCCCGTAACAGGCCCAGCACGCTGTCGAGTTCGCCGACCGCGTCCCGGGTGGTCTCCTCGATGGCCGCCAGCGCCTCCCGGGCGAAGTCCGGATCGGAGTCGAGGACCTTACGGGCCGCGCTCGCCTGGAGGGTCACCGCGCTCAGCGCATGGCCGACCGAGTCGTGCAGCTCGCGGGCGAGCCGGTTGCGGGAGGCCAGCCGGGCGGCCCGCCGCTCGGCGGCGGCGAGCCGCTCGGCGGGGGCCGGGCCGAGCAGCGCGGGCGCACAGCGGGCCAGCAGCGCCCCGGCGGCCGCGGCGGTCCCCATGAGCAGGGCCAGCAGCGCCACCCCGGCCAGGGGCCCCAGCGCGGCGGGGGCCGAGGCGAAGGCGTGCGGCCAGCTCAGCCCGTCGGCGTACGAGTCGTCGGTGAACGGGAGCGCGACCAGCAGCGCCGAGGCGGGCAGCAGGGCCAGGATGAGCCCGCTGACCAGCCCGCCGATGGCCAGATGCAGCCCGTACCAGAGCGAGGTGCGGGCGCGCGCGTCCCACGACCCGGCGGGCCCGGCCGCGAGCTCGGCGGACTCCGGCAGCTCGCACAGCGAGCGCGCGGCGGTGGCCTCCAGGGGGCGTACGAGCGGCAGCAGCGCGGTCGGCGCGGCCAGCGGCAGGGCCGAGGCGAAGGTGACCAGCTGCCAGCGCAGCGAGGTGAAGGGATCGGCGCCCCGGACCAGCATCGCGAAGACCACGGCGGTCAGCAGGTAGTACGGCATCAGCAGGGCACCGCCGAGCACCAGATGGACCCAGCGCAGCTGGGCCCGGCGGCCGACCACCGCCCGGACCGCCCGCCGCCACCACGCCCCGGTCACCGGGTGGGGCGTTCCGCCGCGCGACCGGCGGAGCCGCGCTCGCGGAAGAAGCGCCCGCCGACCGTGAGGACGAGCAATCCGACGGTCATCTGCACAGCGTAGGTCAGATTCATCAGCGCGGTCGGCTCCTTGGCGGCGCTCCGGGCGGTCAGCCCGGTCATCAGGAGCCAGCCGCCCCAGCAGGCCAGCGCCGCCGAGCCGACCCAAGCCAGGCCCAGCGGCAGGGCGAGGCGCACCGGGCGCCCGGCGCGGAAGGCGACCATGAGCACGCCGACGACGGTGAGCAGCGCGAAGAGGACGTACACGCCCTCCAGGACGGCGAAGTCGCCGCCGCGGTCCCGGGCCCGCTCCTGGCTCAGCCCGGTGTCCGAACCGGCGGCCCACAGCAGATGGACGGCGGCGGGCACCGCGGCGAGCAGGGCGATGACGACGGCGACCGGGCGCCGGAGGGCACGGTCCGGGCCCTGGGCGGGCAGATCGGCGATCCGGCCGCGCCACAGATGGCCCCAGCGACGGCGCGCGTACAGCACGAACAGGCCGCCCAGGGCCAGCCCCTGCACGATGAAGCCCCCGTAGACCATCCCGAAGACCCACTCGGCGAGGAACGTCCCGCCCGATCCGGACGACCGGCCCCCGTCCCCGCCGTCGAAGCCCAGCGCCCTGGCCGCCAACTGGGCCGGGAATCCGGCCATGATGGGCGCGAGCAGACCGCAGGCCGCCCATGCGGGCAGGGCCGTCAGCCAGGCCGGTGCCCGCAGCCCCCAGGGGCGGGTGAGCAGCAGGGCGAGGACGACCACGGCGGCGTCCATGAGCACCGACAGCCCGTTGACCACGGCCATCAACGTCTGCCGGCTCGGGTCGCGCAGCTCGCTGCCCTCGGGGATGCCGACATGACTGCCCGCCACCCAGGCGACCTTGAGGCCGATGTAGGGGAGACAGGCGAGGATCGCGACGGCCCGCAGGATCCGCGCGGTGGAGTCACCGGGGACGCGGGCGGGGGCGGAGCGCGCGCCGGGGAGGGTCTGGGTCATGGCCACCAGCCTTCCGGCGCGGTGGACGCGGCGCGTCACCCCGCCCGACGATCCCCCTCCGCCGCGCGGTGGAGGGGACCGTCCTCCCGTGGGTCAGAGGCGGCGCGTCGCGAGGGTGAGCCGGTCCCGGGCGTCGAACAGGGCGTCCTTGATCATCTGCTCATGGGTGGGGGTGAGCCGGGCCACCGGCACCGAGCAGCTGATGGCGTCGCGCGAGGGGGTGCGGTACGGGATGGCGATGCCGAAGCAGCGCAGGCCCAGGGTGTTCTCCTCGCGGTCCACCGCGTACCCCTGCTCCCGGATGAGGTGCAGCTCCTCGATCAGCTTCTCGCGGTCGGTGATGGTGTGCTCGGTCAGCTGGCCGAGTGTCTCCGGCAGCAGCTTGCGCACCTGCTCGTCGGAGTAGGTGGCCAGCAGCGCCTTGCCCAGCGAGGTGGAGTGGGCGGGCAGCCGGCGGCCGACGCGGGTGAAGGGGCGCAGATAGTGCTGCGACTGCCGGGTGGCGAGGTAGACGACATTGGTGCCGTCGAGCCGGGCGAGGTGGATGGTCTCGGTGGTGTCGTCCGAGAGCCGGTCCAGGGTGGGGCGGGCGGCGGCCACGACCTCGTCGCCGTCGATGTAGGAGGTGCCGACGAGGAGGGCGCGCACCCCGATCCCGTAGCGGGTGCCGGTGGCGTCCGTCTCCACCCAGCCGAGCTCCACCAGGGTGCGCAGCAGCATGTAGAGGCTCGACTTGGGATAGCCGACGGCCTCCTGGACCGCGGCGAGGCTGTGCATCCCGGGCCGCCCGGCGAAGAACTCCAGCAGTTCGACCGTGCGGACTGCCGATTTGACCTGGGCCCCGCCTGTCTCGGCAGCTGACATCGCCTTGACCCCTCTGTTCGACCAGCCATAGAGTCCCGAGGGGAAATTCATCACCCGGGACAGCGTTCAGCATATCGAACACCGTCGATGTGTGTGACGCAAGCAGCGGTAACACCACAGCAGGAGGAATCCGCGGTGTCAGCACCAGTGTGGAGCGTCGACCCCCGAACCGGAAAGCAGCGCGAGCAGGTAGCGGTCGAAGCCACGGCGGAGGAGGTCGACCGCGTGGTGCACGCGGCCCACGCCGCCCGCGGCTCCCTGGCCGACCGCGCGGTGCGCGCCGCCCTGCTGCGCACCGCCGCCGATCTGCTCGACGAGGCCCGCGACCAGCTGGTCGAGGCCGCCGACGCGGAGACCGCCCTCGGCCCCGCCCGGCTCACCGGCGAACTCGCCCGCACCACCTACCAGCTGCGGTCGTTCGCGACCATCGTGGACGAGGGCGCCTTCCTCGACGTCCGCATCGACCACGCCGACGCCACCCAGACCCCGCCCTGGCCCGATCTGCGCCGCTACAAGCTGCCGCTCGGCGTCGTCGCCGTCTACGCCGCCAGCAACTTCCCGCTCGCCTTCTCCGTGCCCGGCGGGGACACCGCGAGCGCCCTCGCCGCGGGCTGCCCGGTGATCGTCAAGGCCCACCCCGACCACCCCGCCACCTCCGAGGTGGCCGCCTCCGCGCTACGCCGCGCCGCCGAGCGGGTCGGGGTGCCCGCCGATGTGATCGCGGTGGTGCACGGCTTCGACGCCGGTCTTGAGCTGGTCAAGCATCCGCTGATCGCCGCCGCCGGGTTCACCGGCTCGGTCCGCGGCGGCCGCGCCCTGCACGACGCGGCGGCCTCCCGGCCGGTGCCGATCCCCTTCCACGGCGAACTGGGCAGCCTCAACCCGGTCGTGGTCACCGAGGCCGCGGCAAGCGAGCGCGGCGACCAGATCGGCGCGGGGCTCGCGGGCTCCATGACGCTGGGCGTCGGCCAGTTCTGCACCAAGCCCGGCTTCGTGCTGGCCCCGGCCGGACCGGCGGGCGACGGCCTGCTGAAGTCCCTCACCGACGCGGTCAGCAACACCGACGCCGGAGTTCTGCTCGACCACCGGATGCGGGACAACTTCGTCGCCGGGATCAAGGAGCGCGTCGAGCTGGCGGACGTGGAGGCCCCGGTCACCCCCGGCTCCGGCGGTGAGCACACCGTCAGCGCGGGCTTCCTGACCGTCCCGGCGCGGCGGCTCACCGAGGGCGGCCCGCACGATGTGCTGCTGGAGGAGTGCTTCGGCCCGGTGACCGTCGTGGCGCGCTACGAGAGCGACGACGAGATCAGCGCGGTGCTCGGGCGGCTCCCGGGCAACCTCACCGCCACCGTCCACCTCTCCGCCGCCGAGGGCGAGGGCACCGAGGGCCGGGCCGGTGAGCTGATCGCCGAGCTCACCCCGCTGGCCGGCCGGGTCCTGGTCAACGGCTGGCCGACCGGTGTCGCGGTCGCCCCGGCCCAGCACCACGGCGGCCCCTACCCGGCCACCACCTCCACCTCCACCTCGGTCGGCGGCACCGCCGTCGAGCGCTGGCTGCGGCCGGTCGCGTACCAGGACACCCCGGCCGCCCTGCTGCCGCCGGAGCTGCGCGACGAGAACCCGCTGGAGCTGCCGCGGCGGATCAACGGCGTCCGGGAGCAGCGCGGCTGACCCCCGGAACGGCGACTCGGCCGCCGGACCCGCGGATCTGACC
>NZ_JBHYVB010000174.1:0-25169 GCF_042750115.1 Streptomyces sp. NPDC059455 | reverse complement strand
CTCGATCGTCAACGTCTCCTCCGTCGGCGGCATGGTCGGAGTGGCAGGCATCTCGGAATACGTCGCCTCGAAATGGGCCGTCAACGGCCTCACCACCCCGCAGCATCTGTGAGACGTTCCCGGACTGATCGCGACCCACGGCGGTCCGGGCCAGTCCGCTGCTGGGCCCGATGGTGGCGCCGCTGCCACTGGCCCCGGAACCAGGACCTGCGGACGATCACCAGGTGGCCAGATCGCTCTGCGCCGGCTGGGGACGACCCCGGAGACCGCACACCTCAAGGGCATCTGAGATCTGGTCCTCTTCGGGCACAGCGGCACCTGATCAGGACCTGCCGCGTCGCGGCAGAGTTGCTGCCGAGCCCGGTGGCCCCCTGTGCGGCCCGCCTCGGCTCCGGTGGCGCTAAGGGGGTGCGGAACGCGCACCCCCTTAGCATCAGGTCGTCGAACCCTCCCGATTCAGCGAGCCCCCGCGCTTTCGTGTTCGTCGAGAAGTCCAGAGCCTTCCCTGAGCAGTTCCTCGACGCGCCGTGCTCCCTGAGCGGTCAGCGCGGTGAGCGGTTCGCGGACACGTGCCGATGAGATGAGGCCCTGCTTGTGGAGGACGTACTTCAACGGAGCCGGGTTGGTCTCGACGAACAGCAGATCCACCAGAGGGTGCAGACGGTAGTGCAATTCTCGCGCCGTGGCGTGGTCTCCGGTTTCCCACGCTTCATACATGCGGGCCACGGCAGCCGGAGCCAGATTGGACACGGCGCTGATGAAGCCGCAGCCACCGAGTGCGAGGAGGGGCAGGCCGAGCAGTTCGATCCCGGACCACACCAGGAAGCCAGTCCCCGTCTTGTGCAGGACCCGCGAGAAGTGTTCGAAGTCCTTGGTGGTTTCCTTGATGCCCACGATGTTGCCGAAGTCGCGGTGGAGCCTGTCGACGGTGTCAGGGGCGATGTCGACAGCGGTGCGCGAAGGCACGTTGTAGATGATCAGCGGCAGGTCGGGGAACTCACGGGCGATCGTCGCGTACCACTGATACAGGCCCTCCTGGGTGGGACGTGCGTAGTAGGGGGTGATGATCAGGGCGGCATCGGCACCCGCGGCCTTGGCGGCAGCGGTGATCTCCACGGTTTCGTCGAGCTTGGCGGAGCCGGTGCCAGGGAGGAACGGCACCGCGTCGGCGACTTCCTCGGCGACTGCCTTGATGGCCTCGATCCGCTCCGCGACGGACTGGGCTCCCGGTTCTCCTGTGGAGCCGCCGATCGAGATGCCGTGTGAGCCGGCCTTCAGCTGCCGGCGGACCAGACCCCGCAGGGATGGCAGGTCCAGGGCGCCGTCACTTGTGAAAGGCGTGATGACGGGGGCCACGGAACCCTTGATCTGCGTCGGATCGCTACGGAACTTCATGAGGTCCTCACCTCGTCGTGTGCTCGTTCGCGCACCTCAGGCACCTGTCGTACGGGGGCCGACATATCCGGTCTGGCCGGCTTCGGAACCGAGGGCGAGGATTGGGCCGGACATCTTCTCCTGCCAGATCAGCGATTCCATGCCGATGTGCAGGGGGTGGTCCTGGACGGTGAAGACACCGAAGCCGTCGGGGCCGTGGTAGTGGTCGTGCTCGCTCCAACCGGGGGCCGACAGCAGCAGGTCTCCCGCGCTCCAGTCCACGACGTGCCCCTCGACGACACTCCTGCCCGAGCCGAGGAAGTGGTAGTTGATGGCGACGGAGCTGTGCCGGTGACCGCGGCGCAGCGGCTGCGGCGCGACGCCGGGCGGCATCGAGGAGGCGGTCACGAAGAAGCTGTGCGTGGCCCCGTTGCGGCGTTCGGTCGCCGGGTTGTACAGCGCCATGATCGTCCGCTTGCCGTCGCCCTGCTCCCAGGACAGGTGCTCGCGGACCTCGCTCCAGGCCCAGTGCATCGGGTTGTTCTCGACGACCTCGATGTCCACGAGGTACTCGTAGCCCCGAAGCCGGGCCCCGGAGTCGTTGAGCTCGATGTCGGGGGCGGTTTCGCGGATATAGCGCTCGGACCGGCGGTCGGCGGAAGCCTGGAGAGCGCGGCCCGTGGCCATCTGCTCCTCGGTGAGAGGCTCACCGTAGAGGACACCCAGCTTGGCCAGGAGCGGAGCGTTGGAGTAGCTCAGCCGGGCCCAGAGTTCGTCGCCGTCGTTCTCGAAGTAATGGCCCTTCATCGACGGGATGCTGCACACGTCCCAGCGCTCCATGCGTGTGGACCTGCCGACGACGTGGACAACGCCGCGGCCGCTTATCCCGATCTCGACTTGCCCAGTGTTGCGCCGCAGCGGCGTGGTCCGCTCGCCCGGCTTGAGCACGTCGATGGTGACGTCAACGCCGGGAGCGAGCCCCGGGCCGAGGCCCACGGCATCCGGATGCACGATGAGGCTGCCGCGACGGCCGTTCGCCGGCCGGGGCAGAGAGGCGAGGCGCTCGATCTCCGCCTCGATCTGGGCCCGGGAGATCTTCACGGGCGCCCAGGGCCGGATCGGTTCGGTCTCCTGTCCGCTGACGTCCACGAACCGGGCGTGCGACTCCGGCGCTGCGGGGAGGGCGTCGAGGTCTGAGGGGGAAGAGGTGACGCTCACGGTAACGGCTCCTTGGTCTATTTCGGTGGAGAGAGTCGGGCGCCGCGGAGCAACAGTGCGGCGACCGAGAGGTCGGACAGTCCCATGCCCATACCCTTGAAGACGGTGCAGCGCGGCCGCTCAGGGCGGGTCACCTTGCCGGTGACCAGATCGGCGAGCCGGTGCACCGAAGTCCAGTCATCGCCGAAGAATTCGCGCAGTTCACGCGAGCCCCGTTGCGCGTTGGACACGCTGTCGACCACGGTGAGTGCTGAGGACGCCAGCAGAGTCGCGTCGAACTCCGCGTTGGCGGGAAGGATCGCGCCGACAGCGTTGAGGTGAGCCCCTTCGGCCAGGGCGTCAAGGCTGAAGAACGGGTCGGTGGCACGTGTGATCAGGGTGACGATGGGCGAGTCCTGGGAGGCTGCCTCAATCGTGGAAAATACTTCAGCGGCGAGCCCGAGGTCCGTTCGCACCTGGGCGGCGAAGCTCACTGCTCGCTCGGCGGTACGGCTCCAGACGCGGACCCGGCGCAGGTTCCGGACCGCGGCGACCGCGGCCACCTGGCGCAGGGCCTGGCGCCCCGTGCCCAGGACTGCGAGTTCGTCGGCGTCCGGGTGGCTCATCCAGCGTGTGGCGAGTCCCGAGACCGCGGCGGTACGCAGGGCACCGGCCACCCCGGCTTGCAGCGAGGCCCGCAGACTGCCGTCGGAGGCGGAAAAGGCGGTGAGGACGGCCGTCGCTCCGGCCGGCGTGTTGACCCAGGTCTTGAAGACGACGAGCTGTTCCTCGGTGTCGATCGCGCCCAGGGCGTGGGCGCTGCTCATGGGTGACCAAGTGGCCATGGTTTTATCGATGTTCCAGGCGGCACCCATCGCCTCGTGTTCCAAGACGCCTTGTACGGCATCGATGACGGAGGGAAGGTCCGCGCGGGCTTCGACGTCCTGGTCATTCCACTGGTGGGGGCTCATCCGTGTACCTCCGACAGGTTCAGGGAGCGTGCCTCGTCGGTGACCGGGTTCCGGAGCACACCGATACCCGGCACGTCGACTTCGAGTTCGTCTCCCGGGCGCAGATACCGGGGAGGAACCTGCCGGTGGCCAATACCCTGGGGAGTCCCGGTGGCGATGACATCACCGGGCCGGAGTGGGGTGAAGGCGCTGATGTATGCGAGTAGTTCGCCGAAGGAGAAGGCCAGACGGTCGGTCGAGTCGTCCTGCACGACCGTGCCGTTGAGCCGAGTGGTCACCCGCAGAGGGCCGTCCCCCAGTTCGTCGGGGGTGACCAGCCAGGGCCCGCAGGAGCCGCTGGCGTGCCAGTTCTTGCCCGCGGTCGCCTGCCGTGTGTGCAACTGCCACTCCCGCACGCTGTTCTCCGCCATGCAGGTGAAGCCCGCGATGTGCCGGTCCGCCCGGTCAGCGGTCACCCGGCGCGTCGGATGGCCGATTACGAAGGCCAGTTCGCCCTCCCAGTCCAGGGAATCCGTGTCGTACGGCCGAACCACCGCTTGCCCCGCGCCGACGAAGGAGTCGGGGAAACGGGTGAACAGGGTGGGCCACTCGGGCAGCGCCTCCTGGGATTCCACGGCGTGGGCCGGGTAGTTGTACCCGACGCACACGACCTTGGCGTGCGTCCCGATGGGGGGCTGCCATGTGACGGTGCTGACGGGCCAGCGGGGGTCGCCAGGGCGAGGCGTGGCGTTGTGGAGCTCGGTCAGCATGGCCTCGAACGAAGCCATGCGGTGCCCTAGGTCGACCACTTCGTCTCCGTCGACCACACCGAACGATGCCCCGGATCCGTCAGGTGGTGTGTGGAAACGCGCCAGCTTCATCGCTTGTGCTCCTTGCTCGGCTCTGTGCCCACCACGCTAGGTAAACAAGGAACATAAGTCCATTAACGTTTTCTTTTGTTCTTCATAATGCATTGTTTATACGTTTGCGCTGGCTACCGTCCCGCCAGCCTGATCGCGTCCAGTGCGGACGCCTGCAGGGGAGAGAAGTACTTGTCCGTCCGGTAGAACAGCCCGATGCGTTCGTGCAGGGCTCCATCGGTGAACTCGATCGCGCGAAGTCTTCCCTCTGCGACATCGCGTTCCACTGAGTAGCGGGGGAAGAGTGCCGCCCAGCCGTGCTCGATGACCGCGGCCTTGATCGCCTCGGCATGGCCGAGTCGAATGACCGTGTCGAGTTCGCCGACGCCCAACTCCTGCAGCTGAGTGTCGACGCTCCTCTGAAACGCCACATGTCTGGGCACTCCCACCATGGGCAGTTTGGGTAGGGCGCTCAGCGAGACGGAGTCCGCCGTAGGCGGTCCATCGGGACTGGCGCACAGGATCAAGGGCTCGTCCAGCAGCGTCTCGGCGACGATGGAGGTGGGAAGTGCACGTTCGTCGCGGGTCATCACAGCGAAGTCGACCTCACCGATCTCCACGGCGTGCAGTGCGTGTTCCGGCTGGGTGACATGGACGGTGATATCGGCTCCGGGTCGCTCGGCGCGCAACGCTGTCATCAGGGGGGGCAGCAGATAGGTGCCGACCGCCAGGCTGGAGGCGAGCACGACACTGCCTCCCGTGCCGAGTGTCAGCTCCTCCACGTCGCGGCGGACCTGCAGACACCTGGCCAGCATCTCCCGGGCCCACAGGTGGGCCCGGCTGCCGGCCTCGGTCAGCACCATGCGACCGGAGGTCCGGACGAACAGCCGCGCCCCGATCCACTGCTCCAGTGCGCGGAGCTGGCTGGAGACCGCCGGCTGAGCGACTCTGAGCCGCTCGGCGGCGCGCGTCACGCTGCCTTCCTCCACCACGAGGCAGAAGACCTCGAGCCTGCGCAGCGAAAGTTGGGATTCCATGGGGCGGCCCTCCCGCACGGTCGTTCAGAGCCTGGCCTCATCGCCAGTTCTCCATAAGGTATCCGTTATGGAATCATCGAACAAGCGTTACTATGCATATGGCATGGATGCCCCTAGAGTTACCCGGCAACGCCGCATCTCTTGAGATGAATGCGCCGGGTCAAGTGCCTCCGCTGGGCCGACAAAAGCGCCTGACACTTGACCCCTCTTCGTGGCCGATCGGCTTAGCCATGCCTGGAGCTAGGGACAACATGAGTGCCATTCTCGGGATAGATATCGGTGGCACGTTCACCGACGCATTTCTGGGTGATGATCAGGGAAACATCACCACCGCCAAAGTTCCATCCACTCCGCCCGATTTTGCGGAGGGGTTTCTCAACGCCGTGGACGAACTCGGCCGCAAGCTCGGCCGGTCCCGTGAATCGACGCTCACCGATGTGGACTACATCTGCCACGGAACAACAGCGGCACTCAACGCATTGGTCACCGGAAACGTCTCCCGGGTTGGACTGCTGACCACAAAAGGGCACCGCGACTCAATTTACATCATGAATGTCGAGGGCCGGTACGCCGGCCTTGGGCCGGAGGAGATCCAGAACGTCGCGGCGACACGCAAGCCTCCGCCGCTTCTGCCCAAACGCATGGTGAAGGAGATCACCGAGCGCGTCGACTACCAGGGAAACGTCGTCGTACGTCTCGACGAGGACAAGGCACGCATCGCCATCCGGGAACTACTGGAAGACGGTGTAGCCGCGATAGCGGTGAGCCTGCTGTGGTCCTTTGTCAATCCGGATCATGAAATCCGGCTTCGCAAGATCATTGAGGAAGAGAGCCCGGGCACCTATATATGCCTGAGCAGTGACCTCAGCCCCAAGATCCGCGAATACGAGCGAACCGTCACCACCGTCATGAACGCCCAGGTCGGCCCCACTCTGCGGGACTATCTGGCGCCGCTCGCCGATGAACTCCAACTCCGCGGACTGAACGGCGCGCTGCTGGTGATGCAGGGCAGTGGCGGAACAGTCTCCGCGCAGGACGCACCCGCACAGGCCATCACAACCATCGGTTCAGTACTCACCGGCGGTGTGATCGGAGCCCGTAACCTCGGCCGCAAACTGGGCCACCGCAATATCATCACCTCCGACATCGGGGGCACGACGTTCCTGGTCGGCCTGGTGGTCGACGGGGAACCGGTGTACTCCAGCTCCACCACGCTGAACCAGTTCACCGTCAGCACCCCGATGGTCAACGTCACCTCGATCGGCTCGGGCGGCGGTGCGATCGCCTGGCTGGACGCGGGGGGCAATCTGCGCGTCGGCCCACGCAGCGCCGGCGCCCGCCCGGGGCCTGCCTGCTTCGGCCAGGACGGTGTCGAGCCGACGGTGACCGACGCCAACCTCGTCCTGGGCATCCTCGATCCGAAGACGTTCGCCGAAGGCACCAAGAGGCTGGACATCGAGCGGGCGCGCAAGGCGCTGGAGACCCGGATCGGCGCACCTCTCGGCCTCGATGCCGAGCAGGCCGCTGCCGCGGTCTTCGAGATCCAGAACGCCCAGACCGCCGACCTGCTGCGCCGGGTGGTGGTCGGGCAGGGCCACGATCCTCGCGAATTCGTCCTCTACGCCTTCGGCGGTGGCGGTCCCGCGCACTGCTTCGCCTACGGCGCCGATCTCGGAATCAAGGAGATCTACATCCCGCTGGGCGACGCCAACGCGTTTTCGGCGTACGGCCTCACCACCTCCGATGTCGTGCTGTCCGCCGAACTCTCGAACCCCGCGACCTACCCCTTCGACGCGGCGCGGGTCGAGCGGCAATTCGCCGAACTCGAGGCGGGGCTGACTGCTCGGCTCGAGGCCCAAGGAGTGTCGTTCACCTCCATCGGCATGCGCCGGCAGCTCGACATCCGCTATACGGCGCAGATGTTCGAAGTCCCGACGCCGGTCGGCTCGGGCCCGCTCACCGACGCCGACATGGACACCGTAGTATCCGACTTCGAACACACGTACGAACAGATGTTCGGTCAAGGAACGGGACACGCCGACGCCGGCTTCCAGCTCATCAACCACCGTGTCTTCGGCGTCGGCTCCACCGCCTTCACTCCTGAGCTGGCGACTGCCCCCGAGGCGGAGAGCGAGGACGCCAGGGGCGCGCTCAGCGGCACCCGGCGAGTCTTCCTGGACTCACGCAGGGGGTGGGAGGTGACGGCGATCTACGACTACGCCCGCCTCACCCACGGACACCGTCTCGAAGGCCCGGCGATCGTCGAGGCCGGCACCACCACCGTCGTCGTACCCCGCGACGCCTCGGCTCGGGTGGACTCCCTGCGCAACATCGTTCTTCACCTTGATGACCGGAGGCCATGATGGCTGTGACGCCCGTACCCGGCTCGGAGATCTTCGCCAGCAGGCCGTATACGAACGAAGAGGTCCGTACGGACCTTCCCGAGCACCTGCCGCTGTACCCCACGGACCTCAGCGGCGTCGAGGTCGAACCGCTCACCTATGAGGTCGTACGCAACCGCATCTTCGCCATCACCGACCTGATGGGCGACGCGCTGCGCCGCATGAGCGGTTCCCTTGTCGTCACCGACTGCAACGACTTCGATGTGGCGCTCACCGACCCTTACGGACACATCGTGCAGGTCGGCCCGTACAACACCCAGCTTGTCGCGTCGATCGGGCTGGCCATCGGCTGGATCCTGCGGAATCGCGCCGACAACCCGGGCATCGAGCCAGGTGACATGTTTCTGTGCAGCGACCCGTGGGTGGGCGGTGGCCTCCATCAGAACGACGTGGCCCTCTTCGCCCCCCTGTTCCACGACGGAAAGCTGTTCGGCTGGACCGCTGCCGTCGCCCACCAGCTGGACGTCGGCGGAGTCAGCCCCGGCAGCTGGACCCCGCGCGCCGAAGATGTCTTCTGGGAGTCACTGCCCATGCCGCCGATCAAGGTGGTACGCGGCGGAGTGATCCAATGTGACGTCGAGGACGCGTACGTACGCCGCTCCCGCATCCCAAAACTGGTCGCCCTGGACCTGCGGGCCAAGGTGGGGGCCAACAAGCTGGGTCAGGAGCGCATCGCCGAGCTGATCCGCAAATTCGACGCGGATACCGTCCAGCAGGTCATGCAGTTGCAGATGCGCGACGCCGAGCAGCGGTTGCGGGACAGGCTGGCCACGATCCCGGACGGCGCCTGGACCGCCGTCAATCACCAAGAGCAGTCGCACACCGGCGACCGCAAGGCGCACGCGATCCGGCTGAAGCTCACCAAGGCTGGCTCCGACCTGCTGTTCGACTTCACCGGGACCGACGAGCAGTCCGGCATGATCAACTGCACCTTCACCGGACTCTACGGCGGGATCATCTCGGCCATGATGCCCCTGCTCTGCGGCGACCTGCCATGGGCGCCCGGCGGCATCATGCGGTGCGTCGACATCATCAGTGAGCCCGGCACCCTGAACAACGCCACCTTCCCGGCCGCTGTCGGCAAGGGCTCGGTCGCATCCTCCTGGGCGACCACCAACGCGGTGATGGAGTGCCTGTCACAGATGCTGGACACGCATCCGTCGACCCGGTCCTCCGTGGCCAGCGTCTGCTGTGGCAGCTGGGACCTCAGTATCGTCGCCGGCCTCAACCAGCACGGCGCACCGTTCGCGACCTCCATCCTGGAACCGATGGCCGGGGGCTTCGGTGCGGGCAGCGACCACGATGGTGTGGACACGGCAGGTCTGCCGTTCATCCCCATGGGCAAGGTTCCGGACGTCGAGATGAACGAGTTCACCACACCCCTGCTGTACCTGTGGCGACGCGAAGAGACCGACTCCGGTGGGCCCGGCCGCTATCGCGGCGGTCTGAGCGGCAGCGTCGCCTTCACTCCCTACCACAGCCCGGCGCCCGTCTATCAGGTCATCTCCGGTTCGGGGAAGGCTGTTTCGATGAATCGCGGCCTGGCCGGAGGCCACCCGGGAGCCGCACAGGAGGACATCGCCGTACGCGGCTCCGCCACGGCGGAACTGCTCGCCCGCGGCGAGCTGCCCTCCACGGTCGCGGAACTCGGTGGCACTCCCGAGTTCCCCTCCAACCAGGAGGAGAGCCTCCTCCAGGAGGGCGACGTCTACGTCATGCGGTGGCAAGGTGGCGGCGGCTACGGAGACCCGGTGCTCCGCGACCCCGAACTGGTCGCCACAGACGTCCGTGAACTGAAGGTGTCGCCCGAGGCGGCACGCACGGTCTACGGCGTCGTCCTCGACGACTCGTTCACCGTCAACGTGGCAGCCACCGCCGCATGCCGTGAAGCCGTCCGCGCCGACAGGAGGAACCGTGTCCAAGGCTGACACCCACACCGCGCCTCAGACACTCGCCGATGAGCAGTCCGTGGACGACAACCTCGTTCAGCGTCTCGTGGACGGCTCCCCGCACTACGTGTGCCGGCACTGCGACACCCCGGTGGCACCCGCGGGTCCCGACTGGCGCCACCGGCTGACCAAGGTCTTCGAGGGCGCCCCGAGCACCGCAGGCCCCCACCTCAACGACAACGCCCGTCACTACCTCGATGTGGACGTCGTGCTGCGCCAGGGATTCTGCCCGGGATGTTTCACCGCGCTGTTCACCGAGACTGTGCCCGCACGGAACGGAGAGACACCATGAAGGTCCTGGTAACCGGCGGTCTCGGTGTCAACGGCGCCTGGGCCGTACGACGACTCCTGGCCGAAGGCCACCAGGTCACCGTGCTGGATGTGCGTCCGGACTTCGACCTGGTGCCCGACCTGGAACCCCACTTCGAGTTCGTGCAACAGGATCTGATGGACGTCGAGGGGCTGAGTCGGCTGATGACCAGCCGACGCATCGACACCGTCGCCCATCTCGCCGCCGTCGTGGTGGCGCCGTCCGACCCTTACCGGGCATTCGAAGTCAACGCACTGGGCTCGGTCGGAGTACTGGAAGCCGCGCGCCAGGCGGCGGTGCGACGGGTCGTCTACACCAGTTCCAAGGCGGTGTACGCCCCGATCACGGGCGAGTTCGCCCACCCCACCTATGTGCCGGTCACGGAGGACTACCCCCGCGGCCCCACTCCCGGTCTGCGTGCATACGGCGCCTCCAAGATCCTCAGCGAGGAGGCCGGACGGGTATACGCCGAGCGTTTCGGCATGGACTTCGTGGCCCTGCGGTTCGGCGCGATCTACGGACCGGGCAAGAAGGCCCGCCACGGTCCCGTCGGAGTCCACAGTCGCATCATCGAGAACGCGATGCTGGGCGTTCCCGCCACAGTCGGCCGCGGAGGCCAGCAGGGCGACGACATGATGTACGCCAAGGACGTCGCCCAGGCCATCGTGCGCGCCTGCACCAGCACGAACCTCGGCTCCTGGGTGTACAACATCGGCACTGGCGTACGCTCCACACTCGAAGACTTCGCGGATGCGGTACGCGCTCAGTACCCGTCTGCCGACATCACCATCGGCCGAGGGTTCGAATATCTTGGCATCGGCCCCGTGCACGGTGTCATGGACATCACCCGCGCACGCCGTGACCTCGGCTACGAGCCCGAGTTCGACCTGACGTCGGGTGTCGCCGACTACGTCGAGTCGCTGACCCAGCTGGGGATCGAGCCACAGGCCCAGACTGACGAGAGCAGTTGGTGATCGCCATGCCCCGGGCGACTCCCCGCACCTCGGCCGTCCTCTTGCTGTGTGCTGTCTGCATGGTCCTCGAGGGCTACGACGTCATCGCCTTCGGCGCCACCCTGCCGCACCTCCTGGCGGACTCGGGCTGGGGGCTGACGTCCAGTCAAGCGGGCTTCCTCGGAAGCCTCACCCCCATCGGCATGCTTTTCGGTGCTCTCCTCATGGGATGGGCCGCAGACCTGATCGGCCGCCGACGGCTCGTCCTCATCAGCGTCTCCCTTTTCTCGGGGGCGATGCTCGCCTGCGGAATGGCGCCGAACGCGGAGTTCTTCGGCGTCAGCCGATTCGCGGTCGGGCTCGGTGTCGGAGGGGTCCTGCCCACCGTCGCGGCGCTCGTCTACGAGCATGCCCCCGAACATCGCCGCAATCTCCACACCACCCTGGCCTTCGCCGGAGCAGGAGTCGGGGGCGCCCTGGCCGCCGTCATCGCCGCCACTGTCGTACCCGGCCTGGGCTTCCGCTTCGAGTTCTTGGCCGGGGGCCTCGCCGCGCTGATCGTGCTGCCTCTCGCCTACTTCCATCTGCCCCGTTCGGCGGATCTGCCCACAGCCGGGCAGGAGGCGGCCGAGCGCTCCGGTCTACGGCGCTTCGCCGTACTGTTCACCCGCCCGTATCTCCTCACGACAATCATGTTCGGCGCGGCGATGTTCAGCGCGTTGCTGGTGGTCTTCGGGCTGTCCACCTGGCTGCCCGTCCTCATGCGCACCGCGGGATACCCCCTCGGTTCGGCGCTGACATTCCTCGTCGTCCTCAATCTGGGCACAGCCGTCGGTCCCGTCATCATGGGCAAGTTGGCTGACCGGATCGGCTCTCGGCGGACAGTGATCATCTCCTTCATGACGGCCGTCGTGGGCGTCGCCGCGCTGAGCCAGCCCCTGTCGATGCTGGTCGTGTACATCGCCGTGGTGCTCGCCGGTATCGGCAGCCTGGGCACCCAGATCCTGCTCAATGTGTACATCGCCGGCAGATACCCGGCCGAGTTCAGAGCGACCGCACTCGGCACCGCCCTCGCCCTGGGCCGCCTGGGCGGGATCGCCGGCCCTCTGTACGGAGGGGTGCTGCTGGACTCCCACCTGCCGTCTATGTGGAACTTCTACGCCTTCGCGCTGCCCGCGGCGGTCGGAGCGCTGCTCATCGTCTTCCTGCCGCATCCACGGCGGGGGTCCGAGCGGCCGATCAGCCTCAACGTCGTCAGAGACCCAGTGTGACCAGCAAGGGCCGACGCCCCAGCCCCGGTGATCACCGGGCCAACCCCCTGTGCGGGCCCCAAGCCGATCGGAGAAACGCAGTGCGCAGCACCATGCAGGGAGTCGGGCTCCAGATCCGCAGACTTCTCGAACACGGTTCCCGCATCCACGGGGACTCCCGGATCGTCACAGCGGGCCCGCACGGCCCGCGGTCCGCCACCTTCGCCGAAACAGGCCGGAACGCCGCGCGTCTGGCACATGCCCTGCGCAGCCTCGGAGTGCGCGGCGGCGACCGCGTGGCCACCTTCATGTGGAACAACCAGGAGCACACAGAGGTCTACTTCGCCGTGCCGGCGATGGGGGCCATCGTGCACCCATTGAACATCCGGCTGTTCCCCGAGCAGGTGGAGTACATCGCCGACCACGCTCAGGACAAGGTCGTGATCGTCGACCACACCCTGGTCGGGACCCTGGCGACCATTCTGCCGGGAAGCAGGGCCATCGAGCACGTCATCGTCAACGGCCCGGCGGACCTCTCGCCGCTGGACGGCCTGGGTATCGCAGTGCACTCGTATCAGGAACTGACCGCCAACGCGCCCGCCTCGTACGCGTGGCCCGATATCGACGAGAACGCCCCGGCCGCCATGTGCTACACCTCGGGCACCACCGGCGACCCAAAAGGAGTGGTGTACAGCCATCGTTCCGTCTACCTGCACGCGCTGGCGAGTTCACTGCCAGACGCCTTCGGACTCTCGGAACGGGACCTGGTACTGGCCATCGTCCCACAGTTTCATGTCATGGCCTGGGGGCTGCCGTACGCGGCATTCCTCACCGGAGCCTCGCTGGCCATGCCTGACCGGTTCCTCTCGCCGGAACCACTGGCCGAGTTCATCCAGACGGTTCGCCCCACCAAGGGTGCCGGTGTCCCGACCGTATGGAGCGGCCTGTTGCAGTATGCGCGTCAAAAGCCCACGACCGATCTGTCTTCCTTGCAGGAAGCCGTCGTCGGCGGGTCGGCCATGCCCGAGTCCCTGATGCAGGCGTTCGCCGAGGAGCACGGCGTGACCACCCTGCATGCCTGGGGAATGACGGAGATGTCGCCGCTGGGCACCATCGCCCGGCCACCAGCCACTGCCCACGGCGATACCGAGCGCACGTACCAGCTGACCCAAGGCCGCTTCCTGGCACCGGTGGAAGCCAAAATCATCGACGGCACCGGCGCCGAACTCCCCTGGGACGACGCATCGGTGGGAGAGCTCCTGGTACGAGGCCCATGGATCACGGCGACCTACGTCGGCGACGGGGAACCCGACCCTGACAAGTTCGACTCCGGCTGGCTGCGCACGGGCGACGTGGGACGCATCTCGCCGGACGGTTACCTGACACTCACCGACCGGGCCAAGGACGTCATCAAGTCCGGTGGCGAGTGGATCTCCTCCGTCGAACTGGAGAATCACCTCATGGGCCACCCGGCGGTCGCCGAGGCAGCCGTGGTCGGGGTGCCCGACGACAGATGGGGCGAGCGGCCGCTGGCTGTGGTCGTCGCGGCACCGGGCCATGACGTCACGACGCAGGAACTGCGGGAGTTTCTCAGCAGCCGTATCGCACGCTGGCAGCTGCCGGAACGCTGGGCCTTCGTGACGGAGGTACCGCGTACGTCGGTTGGCAAGTTCGACAAGAAGGAGCTTCGGCGCCTGCATGCCGACGGACTGCTCTCCGTCACCGTCCAGCCCTAGCGCCGGCAGCACCAAGGGGCTGTTCCGTCCAGATGGTCTTTCCGGTATGCCCGTACCGGCAGCCCCAGCGGGACGCGAGCTGGGCTACGAGGAACAGGCCGCGACCTCCCTCGTCGGTGCTACGAGCCCGGCGCAGCCGCGGCTGAGTATTGCTGGGGTCGGAGATCTCGCATACCAACACGTCCTCGCGGATGAGCCGCAGCCCTACCGGCCCGCCGGCGTAGCGGATGGCGTTGGTGACCAGTTCACTCACCAGCAATTCGGCGGTGAACGCGACATCCTCCGCGTCCAGTCCCCAGGCCGCGAGCTGGCGGATGGTGGCCTCCCGGGCGCCTGCCACCTGGGTCAGGTCGGCGGCGAACTCCCAGCTCGCCACGTTGTCTGACGGGATCGCCCGGGTGCGGGCCAGGAGCAGGGCGATGTCGTCCCGGGCCGGGGCATCGGTGGTGTCGGCCAGCAGAGAGCGGCCGATGTCGTCCAGGGTTCGACCAGGGCCACCGAAGGCGGCCAGGTCGTCGGTCAGTTGCTGGATTCCGGCAGCGAGATCGTGATCTCCATGTTCGACCAGCCCGTCCGTGTAGAGCGCGAGGATGGAGCCGGGCTGCACATGAGTCTCGGCGACCTCGAAGGGCATGCCCCCCACCCCGAGGGGAGGCCCAGGGGCGACGTCGATGTCCCGCACCGTGCCATCGGGCCTGACCACGATGGGTGGCGGATGGCCAGCGCTGGCCATGGAACAGCGTCCGGTGACAGGATCGTAGACAACGTAGAGGCAGGTCGCACCGACCGTGTCCTGCTGTCCTTGAGGCGCCTCGTTGCCGAGTTGCTGGACGAGGTCGTCGACATGCGTGAGGAGCTCGTCCGGCTCCATTTCCAGGTCGGCAAGAGTGTGGATGGCGGCCCGGAGGCGGCCCATCGTGGCCGTGGCCGGCAGCCCGTGCCCAGTCACATCCCCGATGATGAGGGCGACCCGCAGGGAAGGCAGGGGGATGGCTTCGAACCAGTCTCCGCTGATGTCGGCCCCGCCTCCGGCGGGCCGGTAGAAGCCGGTGGTTTCGGCCGCTGGAGTGTCCGTGGCGGCGCGGGGAAGCAGGCGCTGCTGCAGGACGACTGCTTCGCGGTGCTCGCGGGTGTATCGGCGGGCATTGTCGACGCTCAGTGCACCGCGGGTGGCGATCTCCGTCAGCAACTCCGCGTCCGCCTGGTCAAATGGCTCAGGCCGGCTGGTCCGCCAGACCACAACGGCTCCGAGCACGAGCCCTCGGGCGAACAGAGGTGCCGCCACCAGCGAGTGCCCGTGCTCGGGAATCAGGAACGCGGCCAGTTGCTGGTCGAACTCGATCATGGCCATGAAGGTCGCCCGGTCCGGGGCCACCACGGTTTCGCCGTGCTGGACCCTGCGCAGGACGGGAACGTCCGGCATCGGGGGTTCATCGCCGAGTTCGGGGGGCCAGAGCCCGGATGGCCAGGGACCGACCGATGCCGCGGCGGCCCTACGCAGGTGCCACTGTCCCGGGCCGGCCAGTTTCGGAGGCTCGTCACCACCGAGCACGGCTTCGGCGAGGCTGACCCAGGCCAGGTCCCCGAGTGCCGGGACGAGAACATCCACCAGGTCCTGAGCTGTGCGCAGAACGTCGAGGGAACGGCCGACCCGTGTTGCCGCTTCATGGCGCAGATCCAGGTGGTGGCGGGAGCGCTGCTGCTCGGTGACGTCGGTGAACAGGGTGACGAGGCCGGTGGACCGCCCCTTCGCATCCTGCAACCGGAAGGCCGACAACGACAAGCACCATTCCTTACCGGGCACGCGGGGGGTCCGAACGCGCTGCTTCCGATCGATCATCGGAATGCCGGTGGCCAGTACCCGCCGCAGCGCCGCGGCAGCGTCCGGGGCAGAGATGATCTCGCGCAGTTGGCTGTCGACCACCATGATCCCGCCGAACATATCGGGGGTGACGTTGCTGTGGACGGTAACCAAGTCCATGTCATGGATGCCGATCCCCACCCGGTCCTGCAGCAGCAGCGCGCGCAGGACGGCCTCGTTCCGCTCCCAGCCGGTGACGCGGTGCGTGGGCGCGGCCAGGACGAGAAGGTGAGGCGTGCCGTGCAACGGCAGCACGCCGAAGGTGACCGCAACCGCGCGGTCGGAACGGTGCCGCAGCAGCGCCTGCCCCGCGCTTCCAGGCCCCCACGTCGGATCCGGTTCCTGGACGAGCAGTCGCCGGAGCGAGTGACCGCAGACGTCCGCGGGCGAGCGGTCCAGCAGCCGCGCGGCCGCTCGGGACCACCCCCGTACGATGCCGTTGCCATCGACCAGGGCGGCCACCACGTCGCCGAACGGGAACGCTCCGCCTCGCTCATGATCGCTGAAGGCGTTCATCTCGCTCCTCATTAGCGATGCTACCTGCCCAGAACGCTGCATCCATTATGTCCAATCCGGCGGCATATGCTCCACGGGTGGACGGCATCCCTTGCGTGACGAATGCCCCCAAGCGTCCAGGGCCACGGTGAAGCCAGGGCGAACCGCTACTCGGGGCGCATATACGGTGCCCCTCGGCGCGTTCCCGATGTCCAGGCCGAGGTGAATCCTCGCTGGGCGCGAACAGCCGCGTCGTGTATTCGCGCTTAGGGTGTGGTGGCCGCGGGTGTGGCGAGCCGTGTCGCGATATCGGCGCGCATCGCGTTCTTGTCGATCTTGCCGACAGCCGTACGTGGCAGGGCATCGACGCTCTCGACACGTTCCGGCCACTTGAACTTCGCTACGCCGCGGTGGGTGAAGTAGTGCTGTATGTCGGCAAGATCGACAGGCGATCCTGGCCGGGGAACGACGTAGGCGCATGCCTTCTCGCCCAGCCGCGCGTCAGGCATCGCTACGACGGCGACGGCCGCGATCGCCGGGTGTCCGGCCAGGAGTGCCTCGAGTTCGTCGACGCTGATCTTTTCCCCGCCGCGGTTGATGACGTCCTTGATCCGGCCCTCGATCGAATAACAGCGGTAACCGTCCTCGATCCGCGACATGCCCAGATCGCCGGTGCGGTAGAAGCCCTGGGAGGTGAAGGCGCGAGCGTTGTGAGCAACGGTCTCCTCAGCCTCTTCGGCGGGACGCGCATCGAAGTAGCCGCGGATGGTGTAGGGGCCGCGGACGCACAACTCGCCGATCTCGCCGTCGGGTACTTCGGTCTCCGTGCCAGGGGCAAGGACGACCACCTCATCCAGTGAG
The DNA here is from genome assembly GCF_042750115.1 of Streptomyces sp. NPDC059455. Taxonomy (NCBI): domain Bacteria; kingdom Bacillati; phylum Actinomycetota; class Actinomycetes; order Kitasatosporales; family Streptomycetaceae; genus Streptomyces; species Streptomyces sp. NPDC059455. Next base: position 7,934 of record NZ_JBHYVB010000174.1, on the reverse strand, counting down.
CTGAGGGGGACGCCGACCGAGTAGCGGCGAGCCGCCCGGGGGGCGGACAAGGGAGTCGTGCTGAAGAAGCCCTCAGCCATGCCATACAGCTGACCCACCCAGATTCCGGCTTCCTCGAAGACCTCGAACATGCCCTCAGGCGGCTTGGAGCCCGAGATGATGACCCGGCGGAGATGAGTGGCGCATTGCACCATAGGCGCGGCGAATGCCGCCATGGGCGTCGCGGCGATGATGTCCGTGATGCGTTCGCCGGCCATGGCGGGCAGGATGACATCGGCGACGGGCGGGAGGAGCAGTGCCGTCGCACCCACGCTGTGTGCGCCGTGCAGCGTGCAGACGATACCTGCGTTGTGCACGATCGGGAGCACGTGCGCGACGCGGGCGCTGTCGTCCCAGCCGAGCGTTCGCGCATATTCTCGGGCGTTGTACCAGTACTCGTGGTGCAGCCTGGGGATCAGCTTAGGGGTCCCTGTGGTTCCTCCGGACAGTTGCAGAACGGCAACGTCGTCCGGGTCCAGACTCGCCTGCACGGCCTCGACGCGCTCGCGGGCGGCAGCGGGGTCGCCCTCACCGGCGAGGTCCTCGATGCGCACACCGGCGGTGCCCGGCTCGGCCGCGGCAGTGAGCCGGACGCGCAGGCTCGGGACTCGTGTGGCCACCTCGGCGGCGAAACGCTGCATGTCGAACTTGGGCGGCGCTTCCACCAGGTGCGCTACCGCGGCGGCCCGGTGCCCGATCGCCTCGATCTCGTGGTGCCGGTGCGCGGCCAACGTGCAGACCGGTACCAGTCCCGCCTTCAATACCCCGAACCATGCCAGCACGGCGCCGATGCTGTTGGTTACCTGGAGCAGGACACGCTCGCCGGGTACAAGCCCCAGGTCGAGCAGACCCGCTGCGATCCGGTCACTGGCGACCGAGAGCTCGGTGTAGGTGAGCCGGCCGTCGGGCGCGACTACCGACTCCTTCCGCGGAAAGGCGTCCGCAATCTTCTGCCACTGCTGGATCAGCGTGGAGTCGCTCCAGGCTCCCGCGTGCTCGTATCGCTCGACGAGGGCGGCAGGGTGAGCGACAAGACCGTGGCGCGTCATGGTTCCCTCCTTGGACCTGACGATGATGGTGCTGTGAACTCCGCTGGGGAACGGAACTGCCTGGCTTCAACGAAAGCGAACGAGGTCGGCGCGCGCTCCGAGCAGGGCACCCACGGCATCGGCCGCCAGAGAGGCGGGCAGGTCGACCCCGACGATGGCGCCTGTGTCGAGCCGCAGCCGTTCGGCCAGATCGCAGCGGCTCAGCGCGGCGGGCCGGTCTCCGTCACCGGTCAGCCAGAGCATCCGGGCGCCAGCCTCCAGCAGGCCGCGGGCCCGGGCCACGACGTGTACCCCTTCAGGACCCCACGGGTCGGTGACGGACTCGGCCAGCGGTACCGCCAAGGCCGTGACGTCCTCGCAGTCCACCACCCTTCGCCCTATGCCTGGTATCGAACTGCCGAGGACGGCGTTGGCGAGATGTACCGGATCGGCAGCGGTTTCGGCCGAGATTTCCTCACCGCCGAAGGCGGCGGCGGCGTCGGCGACCACGTCGGGATGCCACTCGGCGAAACGGTCCACCGTGACGTTCCCCGCGCGGGTCATGTATGAGGTCATCAGGCGAGCGGGGGTGAGATCGAGCCGCCGGGGGAAGTTCTTCCACCAGACATGGCTCCGGGCGGCGATCGTCTGGAAGCGCTCCACCCAGGGTCGGCGAAGGGCTTCGTATCGTTCGAGCGCCGCAGCGATCGAAGCCTCGCCGACGAGGGCACGGGCCAGGGCGATGGCGTCCTCGAGGGCCAGCTTGGTGCCCGAGCCGATCGAGTAGTGCGCCGTATGCGCGGCATCGCCGAGCAACGCGACGTTGTTGTGGTACCAGCGCCCGCAGCGCACGGTGGCGAACCGCTGCCACCGGGTCCGGTTTCCGAGCAGCCGATGTCCCAGGAGAACGTCGGAGAAGGCGTCTGCCAAGTACTCCAGACTCCGCTCGTCGGAACTGCCCTCTTCCGTGTGCGCGTCCGCGACATCGAGTGCCGCTCTCCGCCAAGTCGCCTCGTCGGTCTCGACGAGGAAGGTGCTGCGATCCGGCCCGTACGGATAGGCATGGACGACGAAAACGCCGTGCGGCGTATGCGCCGGTGCGAAAGTGGCGTGGTCCAGTGCGAAGTCGGTCGCAGCCCAGAGGTACAGCGCGTCATCGAGCTCGACCTGGGCACGAAACTCTGGCGCGAGCTTCTCACGCACACCACTTCGGACACCGTCTGCGGCCACGATGAGATCCGCCTCGAGATCGGGCAGGTCCACATGGGCGGTCACCATCCGGACACCCGCGCGCACCGCGTGTGTCCGGAGAATGGTCAGGAGCACGGCTCTCCCGATAGCGATGTTGCCCCCGCCGGGCAGCCGGACACCTGCCCCTACGCGCATCTCCATCCCGTGACCGGCGTGCCCGGCTCGACGGATGTCGGCGGCGGAGTCGGGGTCGGCCTCGTCCAGGCTCTGCAGCGTGCTGGGGGTCAGTCCCACACCGAATCCGAAGGTCCGCCCGTCCGCGTTCTGTTCGTAGACCGTGACCTCCCAGGACGGGCATGCGAGCTTGATCAAACGCGCCGCATACAGCCCGCCCGGGCCGCCCCCGATCACTGCTACCCGCCGCGCGTCCACTCTGTGCCTCCTCGGCTTGACAGCTTTTACGTGAGCGTAGAATATTCAATGAAAATGTCAACACGGGCGGATAACGGAAGGGCGAAATAAGGATCCACCGGGTCGAACCGGTCGCGCCCGGTTCGGACATCACGGTTGAGTCCGAGTTGCCAGCCCTTCTGGGCAAGCACGCGCAGGGTCGGTTCTCGCTCCACTTGAACGCATGCGGAATGGCACCACCGTCCCGGTCTGAGTGTGATGGAGGAAGCCATGTCTCAACTGCGCCACGCAGCTCGTGGTGTCGACCATGCCGCGTTCCCGACCTTCGATCCGGCCGGCACGGTCCGGTTCTACCGCGATGTCCTCGGTTTCCCGGTCGTGCACTCAATCTGCGCGGCCGGTTGGGGCCCCGAAGGCCACCCGGACTTCATCCACTTCTTCTTCGACATCGGCAACGATGACCGGCTGGCCTTCTTCTACTACTTCGGTCTCGGCGCTGAAGCCGCCGGCCCCCGGCGGAGAAGGGGGACGTGTACGCCCGTTTCGGTGCCGACGTTCCCGACTTCTTCGTCCGCTCCCGTCACCTGGCCATTCATGTCGATACCGAGGAGGATCTGCTCGAATACCGGCGGCGTCTGGACGCCAGTGAGTGGCCCGTCGAACTGCAGATACAGCACGAGACGATAGAGTCGATCTACACGCACGATCCGAACGGCTACATGTTCGAGATCACCCGAGCACTACGGCCTGTCCTTCCTCAGGAAGATCTCGACGCGCAGCTGACCATCGAGGCATTGCTCGATGTCGTCGCCGGCCCCGATCCGAACATGGCCGCGCTGATTGCCCGGAAGGCGGAACTGATCGTCACGCGCGCGGAGGCGTGGGAGGCCGAGCGGCGCGAGCACGCTGATCGAGCAGGGAGTGTCTCGTGATTGCTACGTACCTCCTCGACGTTCCTGAGAACACCAGGGCGATCAAGGTGGCCGAACAGCTCGACGACGTGGAGATCCAGCGGCTCGGCCCGTATTTCGAGGTGTCGGCAGATACCTCGATCGTGATCGACCACCGTGCCACGGCCATGCGCCACGCCGTTTGGTACTCATGTATCGCCGGAACCACCGGCTGCGTGATCAGCCAGTGGGACAAGGACGCCTTGCGGGCGGACCCACTATGACCGAATCTGCCAAGGGCCCCACCCGGCTCGGCGCCGGACGTTACCTCACCGCGGCCAAGCCGCCTGTGGGGACCGTAACGAGCCTGCACCGGCTGACGACGGCCGATGGCGCGACGGTCGACGGCGTACTGCGGACCGTGCCCGGTGCGCAGACCGTTGTCTGCCTTGCTACCCACGTCAGGACGTTACACATCATCCGCTGGTGGCGGAGCTGTTGGCCCGCGGGGTTGCCGTCTGGACGCAGGGAACGCGATCGGTGAACAACGATGTGGCGCTCGTGCATGAGCAAGCCCTGCTCGACATGGCCGCGGGCCAACGCTCAGGGACATCTCGACGTGAGCCTGTGGAAAACGAGATCCTTGAGCACGTCACCCGTCTGTTTGTCGAACGTGGCTTCGCGGGCACCAGCCTTCAGGACCTCGCCGCCGCGATGAGCTTGACACGCCCTGCTCTCTACTACTACGTGAAGAGCAAGGACGAACTGCTCGCCAAACTGGTCGAAGAGGTGGTCCAGGCCCCGGCCGCGGCGCTGCAGGAGATCGGCAGCCGCGAGGACCTGGACGCGGCCGACAAGCTCCGCATGCTGGTCCGAACGGTGGCCACCCGTATCGCTGCTCACGCCACCGCTTCCGGCTGCTCGTCAAGTCCGAGGCGGAGCTGCCCGCTGACATCGCCAAGGCCCACGCCGATGCACGGCACGCGGTACTCGATGCGGTGGTGAACGTCCTGGACCAGGGTGTGGTCGCTGATCGTTTCCGTCCCGTGGGCACCCGCGTCGCGGCACTGGGCATCCTTGGCATCTGCAATTGGGTGGCATGGTGGTACCACCCTGACGGTAGCGTGGATATCGACGCGGTGTCCGAGCTCCTCGCGGAGATGGCGGTGGCCGGCGTACAACGCGCCGACGACCGGAAACTGCGAGACGACCGTCCGGGTGCCGTGATCGCCATGTTGCGTGAGGACCTCGATCACCTCGAACGCCTGATCAGCGACCAGTAGCCGTCGCGGGCCTTCGCTCGACGGGGCGGGCCGGCGGCGCGCCAGTAAACGATCAAGCGGGCCTAGGCCGCGCGTGCCACCGTCGGCGTTCCGTGCGGACGGTCCGCCGCATCCCGGAGAAGCATAAGCCATCGGTTAGGCATTCATAGAGAAAATGATAATTGCCTTTATGTATGCGCTGGGCCTACCGTTCGGTGTGAGCAAGGTCGCAGTATGGAGAAACGCGTAAAGGACATTGCATTGCCTATTTGTGTCGCCAGTCGATGAGCGCGCCGGCATATTGAGCACCCACTGGATGCACCGGATCAATGCGTTGTTGTCAACTGGCGAACGATCTTATGGTCTCATCGAGAGGATCATCATGAATCCTGCGCCCACCCCCGGAGCCACTCAACTCACGGTAGATCTGCACGACCGTGTCGCTCTCGTCGCGGGGGCCGGTCGCGGTATTGGAGCCGCCACGGCGCGGACCCTCGCCTCGACAGGGGCCGCGGTCGTGTGTGGAGCGCGTTCGCAGGACGAACTCGACGCACTGGTGAAAGAGATCGAGGAGGCAGGAGGTGAGGCGACCGGGGTTTGTGTGGACATCGCTGACCCGGACTCAGTGGAAGGCCTCGTACAGGCGGCGGTCGACCAATACGGTCGCCTCGATCTCGCCTTCAACAATGCCGGAGCGCACGCCGAAGGGCCATTGCACGAACTGACCATCGAGGATTTCGACCGGGTGGTCCACGTCAATCTGCGTGGCATGTTCGTCTGCCTCAAGCACGAGATCAGCGCCATGCTGTCCAGTGGTGGTGGCGCCATCGTCAACACGGCGTCGGTTGGCGGCGTTATTGGCGAGAAGTTCATCTCTCCATACGTCGCCAGCAAGCATGGCGTCGTCGGACTGACCAAGGCCGCTGCACTCGATTACGCGGACCGCAACATCCGGGCCAATTGTCTCGCGCCCGGCGCGACCCGTACGAGGATGCTGTTGGACTGGCTCGATAACGACGAGATGATGGAAATGATCGTTGGCAAGACACCGCTAGGACGCCTCGCGGACCCGCAGGAAATCGCCAATGTAGCGGTGTTCCTACTCTCTGACGCCGCGTCTTTTGTCACCGGTGCCACCTACTTGGCAGACGGTGGACTGGTCGTCCCCTAGTTCGCCCTCTTCTTCAGGCATGCGGATTCACAACCCATCGCCTTTTGTCTCTCCCAACAACGAGGAGTACCCCCATGGAGTTCGCTGGCAAGGTAGCGGTGATCACCGCCGGAGCCGGTGGGATCGGCCGCGCGTGCGCCGCCGAGCTCGCCCGCCAGGGCAGTACGGTGGTGATCGCGGACCTTGACGCCAAGGGCGCCGCACAAGCTGCCGAGGAGATTCGCGCGCTGGGCCGCGAGTCGGTCGGTATCCGCTGCGACGTCACAAGCGACCGCGATGTGCGGGCGCTGGCCAATCAGGTGGTCGAGCGGTTCGGCCGAGTGGATCTCCTGCATAATCACGCGGGTATCGGCGTGGCCGGGTCTCCCGACCAGATCCCACTTGAGGAATGGGAGCGGGTGCTGCGGTTCAACGTCTTGAGCCAGGTGCGCGGCGTGATGGCCTTTCTACCCCATTTGAAGAAGAGCCGCGGGCATGTGGTGAACACGACATCGAGCCTCGGAGTCCTCGCCGGGCATCCGATCTCGCCGATGGCCGCGCCGTACATCACCTCCAAGAACGCGATCGTCGGTCTGACGCAGTGCCTAGCCGAGTGGCTGCGGCCCCAGGGAGTAGGGGTTTCTCTGCTGGCTCCGGACCACACCGCGACGAATTTCGACAGCACCATAAAGTTCTACGGCACTCCGGTGAATCAGGGCGATGACGGTGCGGCAGCCATCGAGGACACGGTGCCGTACGACATCCAGCAGCCGGAGGAGATCGGCCGGGCCTACGTCGAGGGGCTGCGCGAGGACCGCTTCCTGCTGTCCTCGACACCGGATGTCGCGGGCATGCTCCGCCGCCAGGCCGAAGGTCTGCTCGATCCGAGCGCGCTTCACGGCGCCTACTCCTAAGCCCCTGTCTCCCCCGTCGCCGCGGTTCGCGACACCATGGATGGCCTAGGCCGTTTCTGATGGCTCTTGATGGACTGGGTGGATCTCGTGGTTGGTCGGGCAGGACGCCCGTATGGTGCGGCGACACGAACTCACGGACGCGCAGTGGCAGAAGATCGAACCCCTGCTGCCCGGCAACGGCAAGCCGGGCGGGCAGTGGGCGGATCACCGCAGAGTGATCAACGGGGTGCTTTTCCGGGCCCGGACCGGGGTGCCCTGGCCGGATCTGCCGGAACGGTACGGTCCCTGGCAGACCGTCTACGAGCGTCACCGGCGCTGGTCGGCCGACGGCACCTGGCAAGTCATCCTTCAGGAGTTGCAGATCGAGGCAGATGCAGGTGACCCGGATGGGGCGCTCGCCCGCCAGGTGTCCCGGCAGGAGTAGGCCGTGAACATCGACTCGACCTCCTGCCGGGCGCATCAGCACGCGGCCGGGGCGCCCCGCAAGCCTCCGGCCGACCACCCGCAAAAGGGGGCGGGGCCCGTGAGGAGGCAGATGGGCGTGAGGCGTTGGGACGCTCGCGGGGCGGGCTGACCAGCAAAGTGCATCTGCTCTCCGACGACCGGGCCCACCCGCTGCACTGGCTGACCTCGCCTGGTCAGCGCGGTGACAGTCCGATGTTCGCCCCGGTGCTGAACGGCTTACGCATCCGGCACCGCGGCCCGGGCCGCCCGCGCAGCCGGCCGGACCGGGTGCGCGGCGACAAGGCGTACTCCAGCCGCGACAACCGCGACTACCTGCGACGGCGCGGTATCAAAGCCCCATCGCGCAGCCCGACGACCAGCGGGCCCGCCGCAAGCGCCGCGGACGCTCCGGCGGTCGGCCCCCGGCCTTCGACAAGACCCAGTACCGTCGCCGCAACGCGGTCGAGCGGTGCGTGAACGTGGAAGCAGTTCCGCGCCGTGGCCACCCGGTACGACTGTGAGGATGTTGGGGTGCCGCCTCGGGCGGTGGTCTGGCCCGCGATACGACTGGCCCTGGTGCCTTGCGTTTGATCTGCCGACTGCTG
>NZ_JBHYVB010000173.1:23307-25241 GCF_042750115.1 Streptomyces sp. NPDC059455 | reverse complement strand
ACCCGCGGGCGGGGGCCCGCCCGCCCCGCCCCACCCCGCCGCCGCCCCCCCCCCCGATCAGGGCCGGGCCGCGCGGCGTGCGTGGGTCCGGGGGTGCCGGACTCCCTGGGGGCGGGGTTGCCCCAGAACTTTGCGGTGGATCTGGGACACACAACTACCTTGGCATCGGCGGTTGTGTGTCCCGGATCCACCGCGAACTCGGCCGTCGCCGGGAACCTGAGTAGACGAATTCGACATGTCTGTTTCACGGCGTCGCCGCCGGTATGGCCAGAGAGCGTAGGGCGGCCTCCAAAGCCAGAGGCCGGTACAACTCGCTGGCCCCATGCCCAGTGGTGGCTACGGTCGCGCATTCCGTGCTCAGCTCGACGGGATCCAGCAGGCCCTGAAGGGTGAGGATCGATCCGGGCAGCCACTGGCACAGGAGTGGCAGGCCGTCCCGGAGCATGGCCGCTTCGCAGGTGGCCGCGAAGTTCTCCCGCAGCGGCGGGTGAACGACTTCATGGGAGTATCCGGCCTGTTTCAGGCGGAGACGCATCAGCCTCTTTCCCCGCCGCCATTCCAGCGGCAGGGATTCGCCGAATCGCAACACGAGCGGGGTGGCCAGAGGGCTGATGGGCCACAGGCCGTGACGCATGGCGGTCGCACTGTGGACAGCGAGGGCGAGGAGGGTGGAGACGTGGAGTACGGATGCGGGCGCCAGGTCGTCCTCGATGTGAAGCAGGGCGTCCCGGGCGCGGGGACCGAGGTGGTCGGGCACGGGGTGCAGGTTCCACGGGTCGCCGGTGAGGGCTCGTTCCTCCGGCCGCTGGAAGCACAGCTCGTCGCCGCCGACTCCCGTGAACACCCACCGAGCACCGGCAGCGCTCAGACGGCTGTATAACTCGTTCATGGCTTCGGCATAGGTGCCGTCCGTGAGGCTTGTGGGCCTGCCGCTTGCGCGGGGCCCGGTGGGGTGGAAGGGGCCAAACTCTGCGACCGGCACCGTCAGGTCGGGGCCGAGGCGGGCGCGGGCGGAAATCTCGCAGCGTCGCCGGTGCTGCTGATCACCGACGTCCCCGCCGAGCATGAGGGCCGCTGTGCGGACTGGTCCAACGGTCTCGGCGAGGGCGAGTGCGGTCATGGCGCTGTCCATGCCGCCGGACAGCTCCACCGCGCAGCCGTCGGTGGACAGCGGACGGGCTGTGACCTCACATCGCATCAAGTCGCTGAAGGCGGACACGGGATCGGCGTCGGGGTGCAGGATGCGAGGCCGGGAGTGCAGAGCCGGGGTCGGGTAGTCGATACTCAGGCCGGTCGTGTGGTCCCATGCAGCGGTCGCGCGTTCAGTGAGCTGGCGGATGGTGCGAAAGACCGTCGCTGTGCTGTAGCGGGTGCGGTAGGCGAGCATCGCAGCGACCTCGCGGGCGTCCAGGTCATCGGTCTCGGCGTCCAGGTCGAGCAGATCCCACGAAACACTCAACCGACCGCTGCTGGGACGGAGGTAGATGGGCGCGACGCCGCGTGCCCCGCACGTGATCCGTACCCCCTGCCCGGCGGTCATCTCCACTCGTACCGCCTGCAGGGGCCAGGCGTCGGCCTCTTCGGCCTGCCGCCGGTAACCCGGATCGCTCATCACACGCCGAATCATTGTCACCGGCTGTCGGCCACTGGCGGCCTCACGCACGATCAGGCACGACTGGCCGGATTCGGGCTTGGTGACCATGACGTGCTCGATCGCGGGGTGCATGAATGGCTCGATCCAAGACCGCCCGGAGATCCACCGGTGCCCGTCCCACTGCCAGCCGCCTGTGGCGGTCGCTCCCGTCAACTGCATCTTGATCATCTCGCACCTCCCGACCTGGCATGGCGCCCGGCCGCGTTTGAGCACCCCCCCCACACCAGAAGTGACTATTTAGATCTGAAGGTGTTTCAGGGGCCCGGGGCGCCGGTATTGG
>NZ_JBHYVB010000173.1:0-23297 GCF_042750115.1 Streptomyces sp. NPDC059455 | reverse complement strand
CGGGGGGGGCCCCGGGGGGGGCCCCCCCGCCCCCCCCCCCCCCCACCGGGCGGGGGGCGGGGGGATTTGGCCCCGGCCCGCAGCCAAGGACTGTCAGATGTCGTCGGTCTCGGTCTGCGTGTCCGAGCTGCCCTGCTTCTTGGTGTAGAGCAGGTCCAGGCCCGGAACCTCGCGGATCTCCTGGTTGGCGAACAACCCCTCGAACGGAGTCCTCTGGCGCATGGCAATCACCTTTCTCATCGGGACAGGACGTGTGGTGCGGCCGTCACTCCGCCGGAGTGCCGGAGTCTTTGATCACCGCCATCAGCTCAGGCAGGGCCTCTGCCCGGCGAGCCATGAGGTAGGCGGTGCGGTTCTTGCGCTGGGGGGTGTGGACCAACCCCCAGCCCTGCACGTCGCGGTAGTACGTCATGAGCCGTTCCACGAAGGTGCCACGGCGCACCCACTTGACGCCTTCATGGGCAGCCCGGTCCAGTGCCCACCACGCCATCAGACGGCCGGGCTGGTCCTGTCGGTGGGCGGGGTGGGTGAACGACGTCGCCAGGAAGTACGCGCTCTGGGCCAGTTCCTCGGCGGTCCAGCCCCACTCCGGTGTCGTGGTGAACACAGTGGTGCAGCCGATGACCTGGCCGCCGTCGACGAGAGCCCAGACGGGGAAGTTCGGGTCAGCTGCCTGGGAGGAGATGATGTTCACATCGTCATCGGTCCGGGGCCAATCGGGGACACCGCGCTCCCGCATCCAAGCCATGCGCGCGCACACCATCGCGGCAATCGCTTCCTGATCCTTGGCGGCAGCCGGACGCATCTCGTACACGGCGATCCTCCTGGCTTTCGTGGCTCGTGAGTTCCCTCGGCAAACGGTCCTTCGGCACAGGGTGTCCGGCACCGCGACGATGATCCGGTCGTACGGGGCGTGTTCTGCTACGCCGTTCTCACCGTCCCCGGTGACGATGCGGACCCGGTCCATGACCAGGCCGATGTCGCCCGTCCGTTCATCGACCATCAAGGTCCCTGAGATCAGTCGACGTGTGTCGGTCACGTCCGGCACCTCCTTGTCGTCTTGGCCAGTGGTGCGGCCGAGGGGAGCGGGTTGAAACCCTCGGGGAGAGAGAAGTGGGGCTCGCCGAGTGCGCGGAGGAACTGTCGGTCTCCGGAGAAGCGCGTGCGGGCATGCAGCCAGCGGTGGTTGTCGACCAGGTACCCCTGCCCGGCCTGGAGGGTGATGCGATGCCGGCTGTCGGTGATGGCGCCCCGTAGCCGGGGCAGGTACGGCTGGGCGTTCGGGCTCCACCGGGCCAGGCCGTCCTGGCGCAGCCGTATGGAGATGCGTCCGTCGGCGTGGATGGTGATGACCTGGGTGGCGTGGCCGGTCCCGGAGCCGAAGTACGCGGTCCGGGGCTGGGAGAAGGCGATCGCCGCTTCGCGACAGCTGTGCACAAGCCGGGCGTGGACATCGCGACCGTCGACGAGGAGGACGTCCCCACCAACTGGTGCGGGCCGCAGGCACACCAGGAGCATCAGCCGCGGCGGCCTGGGGATGCCGGACCGCTCGGTGTGTGCTTGCAGATCGCCACTGCCGAGCCCGGCGAAGCCCGCGCGGCGGGAGTGGCTGCCGGTGTCACGGATCAGCGTCAGGCCGTCCGGTGCGCTGTGCGGGTGCGGTGTGACGGCCATCAGCCATGAAGCGAGAGCCAGGATGTTCTGGCGGCTGTACAGTCCATCGACGGTGACGAGGCCGGTCTCACGGAGTTGTGCGGCGATGGTGTCGCTGGCACGCGGGGCACGGATGTTGACGTAGTGGCCCGAAAACAGGGCCACGGGGGCGGCTGCGGCGTGGCGCATCGCCGTACTCCTTTGATCGAGGTCGGTGTGGACAGAGTGGGCAATCGCGTCGCACGGGGTAAAGCGACTGATTGTCGACTCGGGCAATTCGCCCGGCGCGGATGTAGATCGAGTGGGGCGTGCTACGTTCCGAGAGCCCGGTTGCACACCGCAGGACGAGGATCGTCATGACGTACACGCCGCCGCTTTGGCCCGTTTCCGTGAAGGGCGTCACACTGGACGCTCAGGACCGCGTGGTGCTGCTGAAGAACGAGCGCGATGAGTGGGAGTTGCCCGGCGGTCGTCTGGAGATCGGCAGCCCTGATGGAGCGGTGCCGCCGGATGCCAGCCCAGAAGCCGCGCTGGAACGGGAGATCCAGGAGGAGACCGGCTGGGAGGTCAAGGCCGGCCCCCTCATTGACGGCGGTGTATGGATCTACCAGCCCATCCCCGGCCGGAGGGTGCTGATCGTCACTTACGGGTGCATCGTACTGACCCCCGACCGGCGTCCGGTCGTCAGCCATGAGCACAAGCAGCTCGGCATGTTCACCGCCGACGAGGTGCCCGAGCTGAACATGCCCGAGGGCTACAAGCAGGCCATCGCCGCTTGGTACGGCCGCAGGGACGTGGGCTTGGACGACTACGAGCGGATGTAGCGACCGTGGGCGGGGACGAGATCACGCAGCAAGTGGAGAGGAACCGGTTCCCCAGTCCACAGCCCTCGGCTCGGCACGCCCAGTGGCACTGGGCCACCCCGCAGGCCCAGCTCATTCTCGGCACCGGAGACCTGTCGAGCATCCTGCGCTTCTACCGTCGGGTCCATGGCATGAACCAGACCGATCTCGGCGTGCTACTCGGCTACGACAAGACTTACATCTCCGCCCTCGAACTCGGGAAGCGCTCCCTGGACGATGTCGGCTCCCGCCGCCGGATCTGTGACTGTCTGGAACTGCCTCCGCATGTCCTGGGGATCACCGATCCCGCGGACACGGACCACCGGGCGATGCTGCAATTCGGCGAGTCCACCGTCCGGCTCGCCGAGATCGCCCGGCAGTCCGGCCATGCCTCCGAAGCCGTCTCCGAACTGTGGCCGCTCGTCGCCCGGCTCGAAGCCCGCATCGGCGATGGCCATACCGAGCGTGATGTGCTGCATCTGCTCGCCCGAGCCCATGTGGGGCTCGGCGTCGCGCTCGGCAACGTGCTCCCTGAGGAGCGACTGGCCACAGCCGCCCACTGGACTGCCAAAAGCCTGGAGATCGCCGACTACTTCCAGGACCGGGGCATGACCTCGTACGTGCTGCGCATGCACGGCAACGAGCTGCGCAAGGCGAACCTGAAGGGCGCGGCCGTCCAGCGCCTGAGCCGCGCTGTTGCTACGGCACCGGATGACAACGCCCGAGCCGCAGCTCTGCCACTTCTGGCTCGGGCGGCCGGCGCCCTGGGCAACGGCGAAATCTTCGACCGGGCGATGCGGGAGACCGACGACCTGCTCTCCCACGTCGACCACACCAGCCTCTTCAACCCCTTCTCGCTCCACGAGATCCGCCTCCGCGGCCACTTATCCACCGGACGAACGCATACGGCCATGCGGTTGGTGGAGCACAACCCGCTGCCCACGACAGTCGTGGCACCGCAGTGGCGCGTCATCGAGCTGATCACCGTCGCGCACGTCCAACTGCTTGCCGACGACCGCAGCGGCGCCGCTCAATCGCTGGACACCGCGATCCAGGAGGCGGCCATCCAACGACTGCCTCACCAACTTCAGCGCATCGTGCGCACTGCTGGTACCCGGCTGCCCGCCCAGCATGCCGCCGCCTCCCAGTCTCTTGATCAGATACGCGGCGAGATGGCCGCTTAGCCCGCTTCCGCCATACCACGACGACGGCCCCCGGTCCGGGGGCCGATCGCTTCGGTGGCTGGTTGTCGGCTGGGTCAGGTGATGGGGAACTCCCCGCGCCTGACGGCGGAGACGAACGACGACCAGGCGGTCGGCTCGAACGTGAGCGCCTGGCCGTGCGGGTCCTTGCTGTCACGGACGGGGACCACGCCGCGCGAGGCGACGAGGTTGGCGGCGACCTCTATGCAGGCGCCGCCGTTGTTGCTGTACGAAGACTTGAACCAATAGGGGGATTCGGTCGTCATGGGGTGCCCTTCCGCAACTGGCTGATCATGGCTACAGACTGAGCCTGAGAAGGCGCTTCGGCCTGTAGCTGATGGTAGGCCGTCAGTAGGGGCACCACTGAGGTGCTGTCCCGCTCGAAATGGCCCCGCTGGGCGGACTCCGCGTAGGACATGAGCGAACGGTCCGACATCGTCAGGATGTAGAGCGGCAGGTCGAACGGGCGGCGCGTCCCCATGTGGAACGGGGCGATCTGGAGCACGGTGTTCGGCAGCTCGGCGAACTCGACCAGCCGCGCGAACTGGGCGTCCATGACGGCGGGTTCGCCGATGGGCCGACGGATACAGCTTTCGTCCAGCACTACGAAGACCAGCGGCGGGGACGTCCGGACGAGCGCGGCTTGCCGCTCCGCGATGAACGCCACCCGCTCCTGCGCCTGCTCGGCGGTGATCGCCCCTCGCTTGACCGCGCCCTCCGCCAGGACCGTCGCGTACTCCGGCGTCTGGAGCAGACCGGGGATGACGCCCACTTCGTACAGCCGGATCTCCGCTGCCCGGCCCTCGTGCCCCACGTACTCGGGGAAGCCCACCAGCAGGCTGCCGTGGCGGATCTCGCGCCACTCGCGCTCGAACGAATCCGCCGTTCCCTCGGTCCCGAAGGCGCGGTCGATGCTACGCACGAACCGAAGAGTTGGAGGCTTCCGAGCAGTTTCGATGGCCGAAACGTGCACGCTGGAATATCCCGTCCGCTCCGCCAGGTCCTCCTGCGTCCAGCCACGGCCTTCACGCAAGCTGCGCAGGCGGGCCCCGAAGGCGGCCAGCGGACTGCTGTCCGGGTGTAACTCCTTGCGGTTCAAGGGGCGTTCACCATCCATCCGTTCCTATCTGATCAGTTGAATGATTCCCCGCTGAAGGTCACGCTGAACCTCCTTGGTAATCACATCACTACGGAGAGGAGTGGTAGGTGGCCGACGTTGCAAAACCCCCGCGACCGTCCGACCGGTCCGGGGGCGTGACCCTCAACCGCTTGGAGGTTGGTGATCCGGTGACCGCCGACGGACGGGCCGCCCCCGTCCTCTCCCCCGGGTGCGCTCTGTGCGCCACCCCCGGCGACTTCGGGCCCCACAACCCCACCGCGCCGCGTTCGGGCCTGTGCCCCGCGTGCGTCGTGGCCGGGAAGCCCACCCGCGACGGCCTTGAGCAGGCCGTCGTGATCGTCGCCGGACAGACCCTCACGGGAGCCGAAACCCTCGACCTGGCCAGCGGCACACCCGAAGAACTGACCTACCACCTCGGCATGGTGAAACGGAGCCTGCGCAGCCTGCTCCAACTCCTCGCCCCCGTAGCGGGAGAGGAGGACCGCTGATGGCCGACGACCGGCCTGGCCGGGACGAACGGCCGAAGATGACGATGCGCGTCTACACCATGGCGCACAACGGGATCGTCATCACCCGACGCGCGATCGTGGCCGTCCTCGACGGGCAGAAGGGCGACGCCTACTCACTGGGGCAAGCGTGGCCGCCATGCCAGTGCCCCCGCCATCGCGACCACAACAACCCCAACCGATTCAAGCGGTCCTGAGAACAGCTCCGCAGGCGGGCCCGGCCCTTTGAGGGCTCGGGCCCGCGTCCGCCCGTCAGGACAGCCAGTCCGCCACGGTCCGGGCCGTCGTCGCGGCGTGCTCCTCCATCATCGTGAAGTGGTTCCCCGGCACATCGAGCGCGGTGTGCGGGAGCTGCCAGTACGACCGCCAGTCGCCGTCGCGGGACCAGTCGAAGAGCCGGTCGCCGGCCCGGACCAGCAGGGTCGGCGTCTTGACCTCCTTGGGCCGCCACTCCCCGAACAGCCGGAAGTACGCGCCCATGGCCAGCAGCCGGGTGTCGTCCACCGGCACCTGGCCCGCGCTCCGCTCGTCCATCCCGGCGCTCAGCCCGGGCTGGAGGGCGACGGCCGCGTCGCGGTCGTGGGAGTAGATGTCGAGCAGGACGACCGCGTCCGGGAAGACCCCGGTGCTCTCCAGCCGCGCGGCCACCTCATGGGCGAGCAGCCCGCCCGAGGAGTGGCCCAGCAGTACGAACGGCGCCCCGTCGGTCTCCCGCAGCACCGCCTCGGCCTGCGCCTCGACCACCGCCTCCGGGTTGGCCGGAAGCCGCTCCCCGGCGACGAAGCCGGGGTTGCCGAGTGCCCAGACGTTCCGGTGGCCGCGGAATCCGGTGGCGAACCGGGCGTACTGGTGCGGGCCGCCGATCGACAGGATCGAGGAGAAGCACACCAGCGCGGGCCCGGTCTCACCGCGCGAGAGCCGCACCATCGGGGGCGCCTTGTCCAGCTCGGCGGCGCTTCCGAACGAGGGCCGGAACCGCGAGACATCCATCAGCAGGCGGGTGAACTCCTCCTGCTCACCGCGGTGTCCGGCCTCCCGCATCATCGCGCCGAACACGGCCGACGGCTCGGCGCCCGCCGCCTCGTCCCGCGCCGCGTCCGACACCGCGCCGCCCTCGGCGGCCACCGCCCCGGCCAGCCGCGCGAGCAGCTGCCGGGTGACCAGCTCGGGCGTCGGGTGGTCGAACAGCAGCGTCGGGGGCAGCCGCAGCCCGCTCGCGGCGCCCAGCCGGTTGCGCAGCTCCACGGCGGTCAGCGAGTCGAAGCCCTGCTCCAGGAAGCCCCGGGTGGCCCCCACCGCCTCCGCGTCCGCGAAACCGAGGACCGCGGCGGCCTGGCCGCGGACCAGGTCCAGCACGGCCTGCTCGCGCTCCGCCTCGGCCAGCCCGGCCAGCCGCCGCGCCAGCGAGGGGCCGCCGGTGTCGGCCGCCCCGGCGGGGACGGTACGACGC
This sequence comes from Streptomyces sp. NPDC059455, assembly GCF_042750115.1. Taxonomy (NCBI): domain Bacteria; kingdom Bacillati; phylum Actinomycetota; class Actinomycetes; order Kitasatosporales; family Streptomycetaceae; genus Streptomyces; species Streptomyces sp. NPDC059455. The sequence continues at coordinate 16,524 of NZ_JBHYVB010000173.1, read as the reverse complement.
CGGGTCGGGGCCCGGACCAGCCCGCGGAAGACGGCGGGCAGCGCGCCGTCGGCGGCCTGCTCGCGCAGCGGCGCGATGTCCAGGTGCAGCGGTACGAGCACCGCCGCACCGCCCACCGAGCACGCCGTGTCGAACAGCTCCAGACCGTCCCGCGAGGTCAGCGGCGCCATCCCGGAGCGCTCCATGCGGGCCACGTCCGCGTCCGCCATGCCGCCGGTCATCGCGCTGCGCTGCTCCCACAGGCCCCAGGCCAGCGAGAGCGCGGGCAGCCCGGCGGAGCGGCGGTGCGCGGCGAGGGCGTCCAGGAAGGTGTTGGCCGCCGCGTAGTTGGCCTGGCCCGGCGCGCCGAAGATTCCGGCGGCGGACGAGAACACCACGAACGCCTTCAGGCCCAGGTCCAGGGTCAGCTCGTGCAGATTGAGCGCCGCGTCCACCTTCGGCCGGAAGACCGTGTCGATCCGCTCCGGGGTGAGCGCGGGCAGCAGCCCGTCGTCCAGCACCCCGGCGGTGTGTACGACGGCGGCGAGCGGATGCGCCGGATCCACCTCGGCCAGCAGCAGCGACAGCGCCTCGCGGTCGGCCACGTCGCAGGCCGCGACGCTCACCTCGGCTCCCAGCGCGGTCAGTTCGTCGGCCAGCTCGGGCATCCCCTGGGCGCGCTGGCCGCGGCGGCTGTTGAGCAGCAGGTGCCGCACACCGCGCTCGGCCACCAGATGGCGGGCGAGCTGTCCGCCGAGGACACCGGTGGCGCCGGTGATCAGGACCGTGCCGTCCGGGTCGAACTCCGGCAGCCCCTCCGGTGTCCGGTCTCCCTCCTGAGTGGCGACCTCCTGAGTGGCGACCTCCTGAGTGGCGACCCGGGCCAGCCGGGGCGCGTGGAGGGCGCCCGCGCGGACCGCGAGCTGCGGCTCACCGCCGGCCGCGGCCGCCATGAGCGCATCGGCCGAGGTCCCCTCGTGGTCCAGGTCGAGCAGCAGGAAACGGTCCGGGTTCTCGGTCTGCGCGGTGCGGATCAACCCCCATACGGGCGCGTGCGGCAGGTCGTACACCTCGGCGTCGGGGGAGGTGGCGACCGCCCCGCGGGTCACGAACGCCAGCCGCGCCCCGGCCAGGCCCTCCTCCGCGAGCCACGACTGCGCGGTGTCCAGCGCCGCGTGGGTGGCCAGAGCCGCCTGGGTGGCCAGAGCCGCCTGGGTGGCCAGAGCCGCGTGAGTGGCCGGCCGCGCGCCCTCCGCCAGATGGCCGCCACCGCCACCGGTGGGACCGGTGAGCGGGAGCAGGACGACATCCGGCCGGGGGCTGCCCGAGGCCACCACGGCCGCGAGCTCGGTCAGATCGGGGAAGACTGCGCACTCGGCGCCGATGGACTCCAGCGCGTCGATCAACCCGAAGGGGTCCCTGCCGTTCGCGGCGGCCTGCTCGCCGACCAGGGCCCAGCGGACGGCCGCGGGGGCCGCCGAGGGCGATGGCACCGGCGTCCACTCCAGCCGGAACAGCGAGTCGTGGTAGGTCACCTGGGCCGCGCGCAGCTGCTCCGGGGCGATGCGCCGCAGCACCAGGGAGTCCACCGACGCGACCGCGCCGCCGTTCTCGTCCGCGACGGTCAGTGCCACCGTCTCCGGCCCGGCCGGGGCGATCCGTACCCGCAGCGCCGTGGCGCCCGCCGCGTGGAGGGTGACCCCGCTCCAGGAGAACGGCAGCCGGATCCCGTCGGCCCCGGCGCCCAGGAAGTCGCCGAGCGCGACCCCGTGCAGCGCGGCGTCCAGCAGCGCCGGGTGCAGCCCGAACAGCGCGGCGTCGCGGTGCTGCCGCTGGTCCAGGCGCAGTTCGGCGAAGACCTCCTCGCCGCGCCGCCATGCGGCCTGGAGCCCCTGGAACGCCGGGCCGTAGCCGAAGCCGCCCGCCGCGAACCGCTCGTAGAGGTCGTCCACGTCGAGCGCGACGGCCTCCGCGGGCGGCCATACGGACAGGTCCGCTCCGCTGTCGGCCGCGTCGCCGGAGGCGAGCACACCGCCGGCGTGGCGGCTCCAGGTCCCGTCCGGGGCATCGCCCCGGCCCGCGTCCGGCTCCGGGCGGGAGTAGACCTCCAGCTCCCGGCGGCCACTCGCGTCGGGCGCGCCGACGGTCAGCCGCAGCTGGACCCCGCCCCGGGCGGGCAGGATCAGCGGCGCCTCCAGGGTCAGCTCGTCCAGCAGATCGCAGCCGACCTGGTCACCGGCGCGGATCGCCAGCTCCACGAAGGCCGTTCCCGGCAGCAGTACGGTGCCGGACACGGCGTGGTCGGCGAGCCAGGGGTGGGTCTGGAGGGAGAGCCGCCCGGTGAGCAGGAAGCCGTCGGAGTCCGGCAGTTCGACGGCGGCGCCCAGCAGCGGATGCCCGGCGGCGCCGAGACCGGCGGAGGCGACATCGCCCACCGAGAGCGGCACCTCGATCCAGTAGCGCTCGTGCTGGAAGGCGTACGTGGGCAGCTCGACGCGGACCGCGTCCGTCCCCTCGTACACCGCCTCCCAGTCCACGGCCACACCGCGCGTCCACGCCTCGCCCAGCGAGGTGTAGAAGCGGTCCAGGCCGCCCTCGTCGCGGCGCAGCGAGCCGATCGCGGCGGCCTCGCGGCCCGCGTCCTCGGCGGTCTCCTGCACGCCTACGGTGAGGACGGGGTGGGCGCTGGACTCGATGAAGGCTCCGAAGCCCTCGTCCAGCAGGCGGCGGATGGCGCTCTCCAGCTCGACGGTGCGACGGAGGTTGGTGAACCAGTACTCGGCGTCCAGCTCGGAACCGTCGACCCACTCCCCCGTGACGGTGGAGAGGAACGGCACCTGGGCGTTCTTCGGCTGTACGGGCGCGAGCAGCTCCAGGAGTTCCTCGCGGAGGAGTTCGACCTGGGCCGAGTGCGAGGCGTAGTCCACCGGCACCCGCCGCGCCCGCACCTCATCCGCCTCGCAGGACGCGAGCAGCTCGTCCAGCGCCTCGGGCTCGCCCGAAACCACCGCCGAGGAGGGCCCGTTGACAGCCGCGACGGAGATGCGCTCCTCGCCCCAGGCCGCGATCCGCTCCCGTACGTCCGCCACCGGCAGCGCCACCGACACCATGCCGCCTCTGCCCGCCAGCACCCGGCCGATCGCCTGACTGCGCAGCGCCACCACACGGGCGGCGTCCTGGAGCGACAGGATTCCGGCCACGCACGCGGCCGCGATCTCGCCCTGGGAGTGGCCGACGACGGCGGACGGCCGGACGCCCAGCGAACGCCACAGTTCGGCGAGGGACACCATCACGGCGAACAGCACCGGCTGGACCACATCCACGCGCTCCAGCGACGGCGCGCCCTCGGCGCCGCGCAGCACCTCCACCAACGACCAGTCGGTGAACTCCGCGAGCGCGGCGGCGCATTCGTGGATACGGGACGCGAAGACGGGCGAGGCGTCCATCAGCCCCACCGCCATACCGGCCCACTGCGACCCCTGCCCCGGGAACACGAACGCCGTCTTGCCGGCCGTCCCGGTGCCCTGCACCAGTTGGGCCGCCGCCTCGCCCCGGGCGAGTGCGGTCAGGGCGCGGGTGAAGTCCTCGCGGTCCGTGCCGACCAGCACCGCGCGCTGGTCGTGGACGGCGCGGGTGGTGGCCAGGGAGTAGCCGACGTCGGCCGGGCGCGGGCCCGGGTGGGCGTCGAGGTGAGCGTCGAAGTGGGCATCGAAGTGGGCATCGAGGTGGGCCAGCAGCCGCTCGGCCTGGGCGCTCAGCGCCGTCTCGCTCCTGCCGGACAGAATCCACGGCAGCGGACCCGGCTCGGGTGCGGCCGTGTCGGCGGCCGTGGGCCGCTCGGCCGGGGCCTGCTCGATGATGGTGTGCGCGTTGGTGCCGCTGATGCCGAACGAGGACACCGCGGCGCGGCGCGGACGGCCGGTCTCCGGCCACTCCGTCCGGTCGGTGAGCAGCGAGACCGCGCCCGCTGTCCAGTCCACGTGCGGGGACGGCTCATCCACGTGCAGGGTCCTGGGCAGCACGCCGTGCTCGATGGCCTTGACCATCTTGATGATCCCGGCGACACCGGCCGCGGCCTGGGTGTGGCCGAAGTTGGACTTCACCGAGCCCAGCCAGAGCGGTTCGTCCTCGGTGTGCTCCTGGCCGTACGTGGCGAGCAGCGCCTGCGCCTCGATCGGGTCGCCGAGCGTCGTACCGGTGCCGTGTGCTTCGACGACGTCCACCTCTGAGGCGGACAGCCGGGCGTTGGCGAGGGCCTGCCGGATGACGCGCTGCTGGGACGGGCCGTTGGGCGCGGTGAGGCCGTTGGACGCGCCGTCCTGGTTGATGGCCGAACCGCGGACGATCGCGAGGACCGGGTGGCCGTTCTTGCGCGCGTCCGACAGCCGCTCGACCAGCAGCATGCCCACGCCCTCGCCCCAGGCCGTACCGTCGGCCGCGGCGGCGAAGGGCTTGCAGCGGCCGTCCGTCGCGAGGCCGCGCTGCTTGCTGAAGGCCACGAAGGTGCCGGGGGTGGCCATGACGGTGACACCGCCCGCGAGCGCGAGCGAGCATTCGCCGTTGCGCAGCGCCTGCACCGCCATGTGCAGGGTGACCAGCGACGACGAGCACGCCGTATCGACCGTGACCGCCGGGCCCTCAAGGCCGAAGGTGTACGACACCCGGCCCGAGGCGACGCTGCCGGAGCTGGCGGTGCCCATGTAGCCCTCGAGGCCGTCGGGGGCGCGGTGCAGGAGGGTGCCGTAGTCGTTGTACATGACGCCCGTGTAGACACCGGTCCGGCTGCCGCGCACCGTCGCCGGGTCGATCCCGGCCCGCTCGAACGCCTCCCAGGTGGTCTCCAGCAGCAGCCGCTGTTGCGGGTCCATCGCGAGCGCCTCACGCGGCGAGATCCCGAAGAAGACGGGGTCGAAGTGGTGGGCGTCGTGGAGGAATCCGCCGTTGCGGGCGTAGCTGGTGCCCTGCTGGTCGGGGTCGTCGTCGTAGAGCGACTCGATGTCCCAGCCGCGGTCGGTGGGCATGTCGGTGATGGCGTCCGCGCCGTCGGTGACCAGCTTCCACAGGTCCTCGGGCGAGGTCACCCCGCCGGGGAAACGGCAGCTCATCGCCACGATCGCGATCGGGTCGTCGTCGTGTGCGGTGGCGGCGGCCACGGGCGCCGCCGCGTCCTCCTGGCTGCCCTGGGCCTCGGCCCGCAGATACGCGGCGAGGGCGGCGGGGGTCGGATAGTCGAAGATCAGCGTGGCGGGCAGCCGGACGCCGCTGACCGCGGTCAGGCGGTTGCGCAGTTCCACGGCGGTGAGCGAGTCGAAGCCGACCTCGCTGAACGCGCGCTGGGGCTCGACCGCTTCGGGCCCGGCGTAGCCGAGCACGGCCGCCACCTGCGTACGGACCAGGCCGAGGACGATGGCCTCGGCCTCGGCGTCGGACGCCGCCCCGGCAAGCTGCTGGGCGAGCGCGCCGGACCGCGCCGCGGCGGCGGCCTGGGCCGCGCGGCGGGGCGGGACGCGGACGAGTCCGCGGAAGAGCGGCGGCAGCATTCCGGCGCTTGCCTGTGCCCGGAGGGCGGCCAGGTCGAGGGGCATGGGGACCAACAGCGCGTCGTCCGCGGCGTTCGCCAGGTCGAACAGCTCTCGGCCCTGGTCGGCGGTGATGGCGGCGATGCCACCGCGCCGGAGACGGGCGAGTTCCGCCTCGTCCAGGTCTCCGGCCATGCCGCCGGGCTCGGCCCACAGGCCCCAGGCCAGGGAGGTGGCGGGCAGGCCGTCCGCGCGGCGGTGCTGGGCGAGGGCGTCCAGGAAGGCGTTGGCCGCCGCGTAGTTGCCCTGGCCGGCGCCGCCGAAGACGCCTGCGGCCGAGCTGAACAGGATGAACGCGGACAGGTCCGCGTCCCGCGTCAGCTCGTGCAGGTTCCAGGCCGCGTCCGCCTTGGGGCGGAGGACGGTGGTGAGCCGGTCCGGGGTGAGGGACGCGATCACGCCGTCGTCCAGGACGCCCGCGGTGTGCACGACGGCGGTGAGGGGGTGCTCGGCCGGGATCGCGGCGAGGGTCGCGGCGAGGGCGTCCCGGTCCGCTACGTCGCAGGCCGCCCAGTGGGCTTCGGCGCCCAGCTGGGCCAGTTCGGCGGTGAGTTCGGCCGCGCCGGGGGCGCTTTCGCCGCGGCGGCTGACCAGGAGGAGGTGGCGTACGCCGCGGTCGGTTACGAGGTGGCGGGCGAAGAGGGTGCCCAGGGTGCCGGATGCGCCGGTGAGGAGGACTGTGCCGTTGGGGTTCCACTCCGTGGCCTGGTCCTGCTCCGGCGCGGTGGCGCGGGCCAGGCGGGGGGCCTTGACCGTGCCTTCGCGCACCGCGAGTTCCTGCTCGCCGGATGCGAGGGCGGTGGGCAGGGCTTCGAGGGCTTCGAAGGCTTCGAGGGCTTCGAGGGAGTCCGGGTGGGTGTCGGTGTCCACCAGGATGATGCGGCCCGGGTTCTCCGACTGGGCGGAGCGGATGAGGCCGTGGGCGGCGGTGTGGGCGAGGTTGGTGCCGTCCGTGAGGATGACGAGGCGGGTGTCGGTGAAGTGGGCTTCGGCCAGCCAGGTTTGGAGGAGGTTGAGGGCTTGGGTGGTGGTGTGGTGTGCGGCTTCGGTGGGGTTTTCCCCTATCCCGCCCCTTCCCGTAACCATGGGCTCCGCCCCTGGACCCCGGTCCTCAAACGCCGGACGGGCTGGAGATGCCGCGTCAGCCGAAGGCTCCGCCCCCGAGACCCGGCCCTCAATCCCCGGACGGGCTGGAGATGCCGCGTCAGCCGAAGGCTCCGCCCCCGAGACCCGGCCCTCAAACGCCGGACGGGCTTGAAGTGCCGCGTCGGCTGGAGATGCCGCGCTCGGGCGCCCTTCGGGCGTGTCCTCAATCGCCGGACGGGCCTGATTTTGCGCACTGTCCGACGCCAGAGGTGCGGCCAGGGACACCACCACGTATTCCGGCAGCGGGGTTCCGGAATTGACGGCCTTGGAGAGTGCTGCCAGGTCCGGGTAGGGGGTGTTGGGACCTATCGCCGTCCAGTCGTTCTGGGACACCGGCTCGGGTGTTGCCGGGATCGGGGTCCAGTCCACCTTGAACAGGGCGTCGGGGGCGGTGCCCGGGGTGGTCAGCTGGTCCTGGGAGACCGTGCGGAGGGCCAGGCGGTCGACCGTGGCCACCGGGGTGCCCGTCACGTCCGCGAGTTGGAGGGACACCGTGCCGTTTCCGGCCGGTGACAGGCGGACGCGTACCGTGTCCGCGCCCACCGAGTGGATGCGGACGCCGGTCCAGGAGAAGGGGAGTCCGCCCTGGCCCGGGTTCTCGGTCAGGTCGCTGAGGCCGATGGTGTGCAGGACGGCGTCCAGCAGGGCCGGGTGGAGGCCGAAGAGGGTGGCGCCGGGTTCGGTGTCCTCGGGGAGGGCGACCTCGGCGTAGACCTCGCCGTCGCCCCGCCAGGCGGCGCGCAGGCCCTGGAAGACCGGGCCGTAGCCGAAGCCCGCCTCGGCCAGGCCCTCGTACAGACCGTCGGTCTCGATGCGCTCCGTCCCGGCGGGCGGCCAGGCGCTCAGGTCGAACGACGGGGACGCGGGGGCGCTCTCCGCGAGGACGCCGGTCGCGTGCCGCAGCCACGGCTCGTCGTCTCCGGCCTCCTCGGGGCGGGAGTGGAGGGCGAGGGCGCGGCGGCCGGTGTCGTCCTGGGCGCCCACGGCGATCTGGAGCTGCACCCCGCCCCGCTCGGGCAGGATCAGCGGGGCCTCCAGGGTGAGCTCCTCGACCAGATCGCATCCGGCCTGCTCACCGGCGCGCACCGCCAGTTCCACGAACGCGGTGCCGGGCAGCAGCACCGCGCCCATGACGGCGTGGTCGGCCAGCCACGGATGGGTGTCCAGCGCGAGCCGCCCGGTGAAGAGGAAGCCCTCCGCGTCGGCCAGGGAGACGGCCGTACCGAGCAGCGGATGGTCGGCGGTGCCGAGGCCGACGGAGGAGACGTCGCCGTAGGCGGTGCCCGCGTCCAGCCAGTAGTGCTCGCGCTGGAAGGCGTATGTGGGCAGTTCGACGCGCTCGGCGCCGGTGCCCGCGTAGTACGCCGCCCAGTCGGGGGCCGTGCCCCGGGTGTGCAGGGTGGCCAGGGCGGTGGTCAGGGTCTCGGCCTCGGGGCGGCCGGACCGCAGGGCGGGGGCGAACGCCACGTGCTCGGACTCGCCCGCCAGACACTCCTGGCCGAGCGCGGACAGCACACCGTCCGGGCCGAGTTCGAGGTAGGTGGTGACGCCCTGCGCCTCCATCGCGCGCATGCCGTCGAGGAAGCGCACGGCCTCGCGGACATGGCGCACCCAGAAGTCGGCGGTGGCGATCTCAGCGGCGGGTGCGATGCCGCCGGTGAGGTTGGAGACCACCGGGATCTTCGGGGCCTCGTACGTCAGGCTCTCCGCGACCTTGCGGAACGGCTCCAGCATCGGGTCCATCAGCGGCGAGTGGAACGCGTGGCTGACGGTGAGGCGCTTGGTCTTACGGCCCTGCGCCTCGAAACCGGAAGCGATCTCCAGAGCCGCGTCCGCGTCGCCCGCGATGACCACCGACGTCGGGCCGTTGAGCGCGGCGATGGACACCCGGTCGGTGAGCAGCGGCGCCACCTCGTCCTCGGACGCCTGGACGGCGATCATCGCGCCGCCACCCGGCAGCCGCTGCATGAGGCGGCCCCGGGCCGCCACCAGCAGGGCGGCGGCGTCGAGCGAGAGGACCCCCGCGACATGCGCGGCGGCGATCTCGCCGATGGAGTGGCCGGAGACCACGTCCGGCTTCAGGCCCCAGGATTCGACGAGGCGGAAGAGGGCCACCTCGACCGCGAACAGCGCGGGCTGGGTGAAGCCGGTCCGGTCGAGCGTGGCGGCGTCGTCCCCGAACAGCACGTCCTTCAGCGGCCGTTCGAGGCGCGGGTCGAGCGCGGCGCACACCGCGTCGAGCGCCTCCGCGAACGCCGGGTAGGTCTCGTAGAGCTCGCGGCCCATGCCGAGGCGCTGGCTGCCCTGGCCGGTGAAGAGGAACGCCAGCTTGCCCCGGGTCTCCACGCCCTGGACCACCCCGGCGGCGGGCTCACCGGAGGCGAGCGCGGCGAGGCGGTCGAGGAAGGTGGCGCGGTCACCGGCGATGACGGCCGCGCGGTTCTCCAGGGCGGCGCGGGTGGTGGCCAGGGAGTGGCCGAGGGACACCGGGTCAAGATCGGGGCGTTCGGCCACATAGGCGTGGAGCCGGGCGGCCTGGGCGCGCAGCGCGTCCTCGCCCTTGCCGGAGACCAGCCACGGCAGGAGGGGGAGGGTGCGGGGCGCCGCCGTCTCTTCTGAGGGCGCCGCCATCCCTTCGGCGGGGGCCTCCGCGGTCTCCTCCTCGCCCTCGGGGTCCTCCGCCGGGGGCTGCTCGACGATCAGGTGGGCGTTGGTGCCGCTGATGCCGAACGACGACACGGCGGCGCGGCGCGGACGGCCGGTCTCCGGCCACGGCCGGCCCTCGGTCAGCAGCGAGACGGCCCCGGCCGACCAGTCGATGTGCGGCGACGGCTCGTCGATGTGCAGGGACTTGGGCACATAGCCGTGCTCGATCGCCTTGACCATCTTGATGATCCCGGCGACACCGGCGGCGGCCTGGGTGTGGCCGACGTTGGACTTGATGGAGCCCAGCAGCAGCGGCCGTTCGGCGGGCTTCTCCTTGCCGTACGTGGCGAGCAGCGCCTGCGCCTCGATCGGGTCGCCCAGCGTCGTACCCGTGCCGTGCGCCTCGACCACGTCGATCTGGTCGGCCGTCAGCCGGGCGCTGGCGAGCGCCTGGCGGATGACGCGCTGCTGGGACGGGCCGTTGGGCGCGGTCAGACCGTTGGACGCGCCGTCCTGGTTGATGGCCGAGCCACGGACGACGGCCAGCACCTTGTGGCCGTTCTTTCGCGCGTCCGACAGCCGCTCCACCAGCAGCATGCCCGCGCCCTCGGACCAGCCGGTGCCGTCGGCGGACGCCGCGAAGGACTTGCAGCGGCCGTCGAAGGACAGCCCGCGCTGGCGGCTGAACTCGGTGAACGTGCCGGGCGTCGACATCACGGTGACACCGCCCGCCAGCGCCAGTGAGCACTCGCCATTGCGCAGCGCCTGCATGGCCAGGTGCAGGGTCACCAGAGACGAGGAACACGCCGTGTCGACCGTGAGCGCCGGGCCCTCCAGGCCGAAGGTGTACGCCACCCGGCCGGAGGCGATGCTGCTGGAGCCGCCGGTGCCGAGATAGCCCTCGACACCGGGCGGCACGGCGCGCAGCCGCGAGGCGTAGTCGTGGTACATGACGCCCGCGAAGACACCGGTACGGGTGCCGCGCACGGAGGTGGCGTCGATGCCCGCCCGCTCGAACACCTCCCAGGTGGTCTCCAACAGCAGCCGCTGCTGCGGGTCCATCGCGAGCGCCTCGCGCGGATTGATGCCGAAGAACGCCGGGTCGAAATAGTTGGCGTCGTGGAGGAAACCGCCCTCCCGGACATAGCTCGTGCCCGCGCCGTCCGGATTGTCGTCGAAGAGCCGCCCGATGTCCCAGCCACGGTCGGTGGGGAACTCGGAAATGCCGTCCCCGCCCTCGGACACCAGCCGCCACAGGTCCTCGGGCGAGCTGACCCCGCCCGGGTAGCGGCAGCTCATGCCGACGATCGCGATGGGCTCCTGGTCCTCCGACTCCACCTCCTGCAGGCGGCGCCGGGTCTCATGCAGGTCGGCGGTCACCCGCTTGAGAAAGTAGCGGAGCTTTTCCTCATTCATACGTGCGTTTCCCTCTCGAGGAATCCGGAAGGCCTTGTCACTTCACGCCGGCTACGGTCACTTCAGGAGATCCCGAATTCCTTGCCGATGAAGTCGAAGAGGTCGTCGTCCGTGGCGGACTCCAGCTCCTCGGCGACTCCGGCGCCGTCTTCCGGTCCTCGGTCGTCGTTCCATTGCGCGAGCAGTGCCTGCAGCCGCGCGGTGATCCTGCTCCGGCCCTCGTCGTCCGTGGCGGCTCCGGCCAGGGACTTCTCCAGCCCGTCGAGCTCCGCGAGCAGCGAGGTGACCGCCGTCGCGTCGTCCGGCAGGATCTCGCCACGCAGATACTCGACCAGTGCGTTGGGCGTCGGGTAGTCGAAGACCAGCGTCGCCGGGAGGCGGACTCCGGTCGTCGCGTTGAGACGGTTACGGAGCTCGACCGCGGTCAGCGAGTCGAAGCCGACCTCGCTGAACGAGCGGGCCGGGTCCACCGTCTCCGGGCCCGGGTAGCCGAGGACGGCCGCCACCTGGGTGCACACCAGCTCCAGCAGCACCTCCTCGCGCTCGGGCTCGGAGAGCCCGGCGAGCCGCTCGCGCAGCGCCTCGGCACCGGCCGCGGCGGCCGCCGCGGACTCCGCCGCGCGGCGCGCGGGGGCCCGGACCAGGCCGCGGAAGAGCGCGGGCAGCATGCCGCTCCCCGCCTGTGCCCTGAGGGCGGCCATGTCGAGCGGCAGCGGTACGAGGAGGGCCTCGTCCGAGCCCTGTGCGACGCTCTGCGCGGCGTCGAACAGCTCCAGGCCGCTCTCGGCCGTGAGCACCCCGACCCCGCCGCGCCGGATGCGGGCGATCTCGGCCTCGTCCAGCTCACCGCCCATGCCTCCGGCCACCGACCACAGGCCCCAGGCGAGGGAGGTGGCGGGCAGGCCGCCGGCGCGGCGGTGCTGGGCGAGGGCGTCCAGGAAGGCGTTGGCCGCCGCGTAGTTGCCCTGGCCGGGGCCACCGAAGACGCCTGCGGCCGAGCTGAACAGGATGAACGCGGACAGGTCCGCGCCCTGCGTCAGCTCGTGGAGGTTCCACGCCGCGTGTGCCTTCGGGCGGGCCACGGTGGCCAAGCGCTCGGGGGTGAGCGAGCCGATCACTCCGTCGTCCAGGACGCCCGCGGTGTGGATCACGGCGGTGAGGGGGTGCTCGGCTGGGATGTCGGCGAGGGTCGCGGCGAGGGCGTTTCGGTCGGCCGCGTCGCAGGCTGCCCAGTGTGCTTCCGCGCCCAACTCGCTTAGTTCGGTGGTGAGTTCGGCGGCGCCGGGGGCGTTTTCGCCGCGACGGCTGAGCAGGAGGAGGTGGCGTACGCCGTGCTCGGCCACCATGTGGCGCGCGAAGAGCGCGCCCAGCGTGCCACTGGCACCGGTGACCAGGACCGTGCCCTCAGGGTCGAACGCCGGGGTCTCCTGGTCCGCCGCCACGGTGGCCCGTGCCAGCCTTGGCGCCCGGGGGGCGCCGTCGCGGAGGGCGATTTGGGGTTCGCCCGTTGCCAGGGCGGTGGCCATGGCGTCTTGTGGCTTGCCCTTGCCGTCGGTGTCCACCAGGACGATGCGGTCCGGGTTTTCCGCCTGGGCGGAGCGGGCCAGGCCCCAGATGGCGGCTTGGGCCGGGTCGGGGGCGGGGGCGTCCGTGCCGGTGCTTACGGCTCCTGAGGTGAGGATGACCAGGCGGGCGTCTGCGAAGCGGTCGTCGGTCAGCCACTGCTGCAGCAGGGTCAGTGCTTGGGCGGTGGCTCGGTGCGCCGTGTCGGCCGGTGAGGGGGTTTCCCCAATCCCGCCCCTTCCCGCAGCATCGATATGCGGCTCCGCCGCGTGGCTGGGCTCCGCCCCAGGACCCCGGTCCTCAAGCGCCGGACGGGCTTGAAGTGCCGCATCGTCCGAAGGCTCCGCCCCCGAGCCCCGGTCCTCGAGCGCCTGACGGGCTGGAGATGCCGCACCGTGCGAGTGCGGGCCCGGGCGCCCTTCGGGCGTGTCCTCAATCGCCGGACGGGCTTGATTCGCCTGACCCTGGGCTGCCAGGTCAGCCACGACGTATTCCGGGAGCTGCGTGCCGGAGGCGACCGCCTCTGCCAGCTTGTCCAGATCCGCGTAGGTCTGGAGGCCCAAGGTGTCGGGGCCTACTGCCGCCCAGTGGTTGGGGGTCACCTCGGTGGACTGGGCCGGTACCGGGAGCCAGTCCAGGCGGAAGAGGGAGTCGGAGGGGCTCCCGGGGCGGGCTGCGCCCAGCTGGTCCGGGGAGATCGAGCGGAGGGCCAGGCCCTCTACCGATGCCACCGGGGCGCCCGTCACGTCCGCGAGCTGGAGCGACACCGTGCCCGTTGTCGTGCCTGCGACCCGCACGCGTAGGGCCGAGGCGCCCACCGCGTGCAGGGATACTCCGGTCCAGGAGAAGGGCAGGCGACCCTGGCCGTTGCCCTCTTCGGCTGCGGCCAGACCGAGTGCGTGCAGGGCCGCGTCCAGCAGCGCCGGATGCAGCCCGAACGCGCCCGCGTCGGACTTGCGGTCCTCCGGCAGGCGTACCTCGGCGAACACCTCGTCGCCGCGTCGCCAGGCGGCCGTCAGGCCCTGGAAGACCGGGCCGTAGGCGAAGCCCGCCTCGGCCAGGCCCTCGTACAGGCCGTCAGTGTCGATGCGCTCCGCCTCGGCGGGCGGCCAGGCGCTCAGATCGAACGGACTCTCCACCGTGCCCGCCGCCAAGGCGCCCGTGGCGTGGCGCAGCCACGGTTCGTCCGTCGGGGCGCCCTCGGCACGGGAGTGCAGGGTCAGCGCGCGGCGGCCGGTGTCGTCGGGGGCGGTGAGGGAGAGTCGGAGTTGGATGGCGCCCTGGTCGGGGACGATCAGGGGGGCTTCCAGGGTGAGTTCGTCGAGGCGGTCGCAGCCCGCGTGGTCCCCGGCGCGCAGGGCCAGTTCCACGAAGGCGGTGCCGGGCAGCAGCACCGTGCCCATGACGGCGTGGTCGGCCAGCCAGGGCTGGGTCTGGAGGGAGAGCCGTCCGGTGAAGGCGATGCCGTCCGAGTCGGGCAGTTCCACGGCGGCGCCCAGCAGCGGGTGGCCCGCCGCGTGCAGGCCGATCGCGGTGGCGTCGCCGCCGACCGGTCCGGCGTCCAGCCAGAACGAGCGGCGCTGGAAGGCGTACGTCGGCAGATCGACCAGCCGCGGGCCGTACGGGGCGTACAGCGGACCGAAGTCCACGGCGGCGCCCCGGACATGGGCGGTGCCGATCGCCGTGAGCAGCGTCTCGGCCTCGGGGCGGCCCTTGCGCAGCACGGCGGCGAACCCGGCGTCGGACGCGGGGTCGGTCACGCAGTCCTGGGCCATGGCGGTCAGGACGCCGTCGGGGCCGAGCTCGAGGTACGTGGAGACGTTCTGCGCCTCCAGGGTCCGTACCCCGTCCAGGAAGCGGACGGCCTCGCGGACGTGGCGCACCCAGAAGTCAGCCGTCATGATCTCCTCGGCGGAGACCACGGCACCGGTCAGGTTGGACACGATCGGGATGCGCGGGGGCTGGTACATCACCTCGTGCGCCACCTCGCGGAAGGCGTCCAGCATGCCGTCCATGTGGGGCGAGTGGAACGCGTGGCTGACGGTGAGCCGCTTGGTCTTGCGGCCCTCCGCCTCGAAGGCCGCCGCGATCTCCAGTGCCGCGTCCTCGTCGCCCGCGACCACGACCGAGGTCGGGCCGTTGACGGCGGCGATGCTCACGCGCTTGCCGAGCCGCGGGGTCACCTCGTCCTCGGACGCCTGGACGGCGATCATCGCGCCACCGGCGGGCAGCCGCTGCATCAGCCGGCCACGGGCGGCCACCAGCTTCGCCGCGTCGGCCAGCGAGAGCACACCGGCGACATGGGCCGCCGCCAGTTCGCCGATGGAGTGGCCGGAGAGGAAGTCCGGCTTCACACCCCACGCCTCGACCAGGCGGAACAGCGCCACCTCGATCGCGAACAGGGCGGGCTGGGTAAAGCCGGTCCGGTCCAGCAGCTCCGCGTCGTCCCCGAACATCACCGTCTTCAGCGGTCGTTCGAGATGCGGGTCCAGTTCGTCGCAGACGGCGTCGAACGACTCCGCGAACGCCGGGTAGGCGTCGTAGAGCTCGCGGCCCATGCCGAGCCGCTGGCTGCCCTGCCCGGTGAACAGAACGGCCAGCTTGCCGCCCTCGGCCACCGCGCCCTCGACCAGCCCGGTCGTGATGCGGCCCTCGGCGAGGGCGTCGAGACCGGCCAGGAAGGCGTCCCGGTCCCGGGCGACGAGGGCCGCCCGGTGCTCGAACGGCACCCGGGAGGTGGCCAGGGAGTGGCCGAGGTCGGCCAGGGACAGCTCGGGGCGGTCGGCCACATGGGCGCGGAGCCGGGCCCCCTGGGCGCGCAGCCCCTCGGGGGTCTTGGCGGACAGCGCCCACGGCAGCGCCCGCGGCAGCACGGACGGCTCACCCGGCGGGAGCGCGGAAGCCTCGGCCGCCTCGGGCTCCGGCACCTGCTCGATGATGGTGTGCGCGTTGGTGCCGCTCATGCCGAAGGACGAAATACCGGCCCGGCGCGGACGCCCGGTCTCCGGCCACTCCCGCGCCTCGCTCAGCAGCGACACCGCACCCGCCGCCCAGTCCACATGCGGCGACGGCTCATCGATGTGCAGCGACTTCGGCAGCACTCCGTGCCGCATCGCCTGCACCATCTTGATGATGCCCGCGACACCGGCCGCGGCCTGCGTATGGCCGAAGTTGGACTTGATCGAGCCCAGCCACAGCGGCTGCTCGGGAGACTTCTCCTTGCCGTACGTGGCCAGCAGGGCCTGCGCCTCGATCGGGTCGCCCAGCGTCGTACCCGTACCGTGCGCCTCCACCGCGTCCACATCACCAGCCGTCAGACCCGCGTTCGCCAGCGCCTGCCGAATCACCCGCTGCTGCGACGGCCCGTTCGGCGCCGTCAGACCATTGGACGCGCCGTCCTGGTTGACCGCCGTGCCCCGCACGACCGCCAGCACCTTGTGGCCGTTGCGCCGGGCGTCCGACAGCCGCTCCACCAGCAGCATGCCCACGCCCTCCCCCCAGGCCGTGCCGTCGGCGGCCGCGGCGAACGGCTTGCAGCGGCCGTTCCTGGCCAGGCCGCGCTGGCGGCTGAACTCGGTGAAGACGTCGGGGGTGGTGATGATGGTGACACCGCCCGCGAGCGCCATCGTGCACTCGCCGTTGCGCAGCGCCTGCGCCGCCAGATGCAGCGCCACCAGCGACGACGAACACGCCGTGTCGACGGTGACGGCCGGGCCCTCGAAGCCGAAGGTGTACGCCACCCGGCCGGAGGCGATGCTGCTGGAGCCGCCGGTGCCGAGGTAGCCCTCGACACCCTCCGGGACGGTGTGCAGCCGGGACACGTAGTCGTTGTGCATCTGGCCGACGAACACGCCGACCTGCTTGCCGCGCAGCGCACCCGGGTCGAGGCCCGCCCGCTCGAAGGACTCCCAGGAGGTCTCCAGCAGCAGCCGCTGCTGGGGGTCCATGGCGAGCGCCTCGCGCGGGTTGATGCCGAAGAAGGCCGGGTCGAAGTGGTGGGCGTCGTAGTAGAAGCCGCCCTCGCGGGCGTACGAGGTGCCGGGCCGGTCCGGGTCCGGGTCGTAGAACGCCTCGAGGTCCCAGCCCCGGTCCTCCGGCAGCCGGTCGATGCCGTCCCGGCCCTCGGCCAGCAGCTCCCACAGGTCCTCGGGGGTGCGCACATCCCCGGGGAAGCGGCAGCTCATCGCGATGATGG
>NZ_JBHYVB010000172.1:0-25637 GCF_042750115.1 Streptomyces sp. NPDC059455 | reverse complement strand
ACGCGCGCGCTCGCGCCCCCCCCCGCCCACCCCGCGCCCCCCCCCCCCCCCACAGCCCCCCCCGCCCCCCCCGCGCGCCCCCCGCGCGGGGGGGGGGGGTCCGCCCCCCCCCCCGGCCCCCCGTTTTTGATGGTGCGGGGCAGGTGTGTCAGAAGGCGCACTCCACATGCTTGATGGCCTCGACGAAGCTGGCCACCAGCCGCCGGGGCTTCCCCACCGTGCGGATCTCCGGCAGTCGGCTGAACAGCTCGCGGAAGAGCACCGTGACCTCCATCCGGGCGAGATGGGCGCCCAGGCAGAAGTGCGGGCCGACCGACCCGAAGGTCATATGCGGATTGGGGTCCCGGGTGATGTCGAACTCGTAGGGGTCGGGGAAGACGTCCTCGTCCCGGTTGGCCGACCAGTAGAAGAGCAGCAGCTTGTCGCCCTCCTTGAAACGGTGGCCGTTCACCTCGCAGTCGCGCCGGACGGTGCGCCGCATCCAGTTGATGGGGGTCGCGACCCGCAGAATCTCCTCGACCGCGCCCGGCGCGTAGGCCTCGAAGTCGGAGAGCAGCAGCTTCCGCTGCTCCGGGTGGTCGCTGAGCAGCACCAGACCGCGCGAGATGGCGTTGCGGGTCGTCTCCATTCCGGCGACGACGAGCAGGATGAAGAACGACGAGAGCTCTTCGGGGCTGAGCCGCTCACCGTCGATCTGCGCCTGCACCAGCCGGGTGATCAGATCGCCCGTGGGGTTGCGGGTGCGGTCGGCGGCGAGCCGTGCGATGTAGTCGGCGAGTTCATGGGAGGTCTTCAGCAGGGCGGCGGTGGCCTGATCGGCCCGGGGAACATATTCGGGGTCGAAGGTGCCGACGATGATATTGGACCGGTCGTAAATGAACTCGTAGTCGTCGTCGGGAATCCCCATCATGCCGCTGAGCACCGCGATCGGCATGATCGCCGCGACCTTCCGGACGAAGTCGCCGGGCCCTTCCGCGATGAGGTCGTCGACAATCTTCCGGGCCGCCTTGTGGGATGCCGCCTCGAACTCGGCTGCCATTCCCCGGCCGAACGCGCGGGAGACCAGCCGGCGCATCCGGGCGTGCTGGGGATTGTCCATATTGATCATCGATCCGAAGAAGTTGTTGAACTCCTCCGGCAGATCGATGATGCTGATCGCGGTGGGCACGGAGCCGAAGTCCTGCGGGCGCCGGCTCACCTCGGCGATATCGGCATGCCGGACCATCGCGTAATAGCCGGACCCCTGCCCGAACCCGGGCATGACCGGCTCGCGGAAGAGAACGGGCTCCGGCCGTCTGCGCAGCGCCGCGAAGGCGGCGTCGCGGTCGCCGTACGGCTGTGCCCAGAAGGACAAGTCGGTGAGGTCGATGTTGTCGATATGGGCGAACCTGGATTCCGGGGGATACACGGCGCCTCACTTCGGCTCGGAGTCTACGGTCGGCAAGGGAGGTGGGTCGGCATGAGAGTATGAATCGCCCGGCCATCCAGCATCTCGCCTCCCGCTAAAGCGCCGCTAATTCGCGCATACGTCACATCCCCAGCGGTCGAATCGGATTGGGCGGTCCGGCTAGAATTCCGCCATGGATCTTTCCGTGCCCGTAACCGACGATGTGAAATTGCATTTCCGGCACCGGCCGGGAACGGCGTCGCTTCCCTTTCTCCTGGTCCACGGCATGGCGTCGAGCGCCCGGCTGTGGGACGAGGTCGCCGACCATCTGGCCGCCGCGGGCCACGCGGTGTACGCGGTGGATCTGCGCGGCCACGGGGACTCCGACGCACCGGAGACCGGATACGACATCCCGACCGCGGTCGCGGATCTGGTGGCGGCGTCCGCCGCCCTCGGGCTGGACCGGGTGGTGGTGGCCGGTCACTCCTGGGGCGGCAATATCTCGGTGCGGCTGACCGCCGAGCACCCCGAGCTGGTCGCCGCGCTGGCCCTGGTGGACGGCGGCTGGCTGGAGCCGGCCAAGGCGTTCTCCTCCTGGGACGCGTTCGTCGGGGCGCTGCGGCCGGCGTCCTTGGAGGGCGCCACCGTGCAGAGTGTGAGCGACTACTTCCGCGCCATCCACCCGGACTGGTCCCCGGCGGCGATCGAGGCCGCGGTGGCCACGATGCGGGAGAACCCGGACGGGTCGCTGTCCCGGCGCATGTCCACCGAGCAGCACATGTCGATCCTGCACAGCATCTGGAACGAGCCGCCGAGGCCGTGGTACGCGGCCATCGAGGTGCCCACCCTGCTGATGCCCGCCATCCCCAAGGGCGCGGACGCGAAGTGGGCCGACCGCATCCGCTCCCGGATCAGGGAGACCACGGCCGATCTGCGCCATGCGACGATGCGTGAGTATCTCGACTCCGAGCACGATCTGCACGCCCAGCACCCCCGGCGGGTGGCCGACGATCTGCTCGACCTGGCCCGCGGAGCCTCCGGCCGGTCGGCAACGCATGGCTGACCGGCACGGCACCCCCGCCACCGACGGCTGAGCGCTCCGCGGGAAGTGTCGCGAGGTGCGATCGTTCATCTGCGGCTGCGTCGTGGCTGGTCGCGCAGTTCCCCGCCCCCCTTCGGGGCGCACCCGCACCGCACCGGACTTCAGCGAGGCCGCTCAGGCCCCCGCAAGGTCTCGGCCCGCTTCTCGATCGCCGAGATCAGCGCCCCGACCATGGCCTCGTAGATCTGCTCATCCGTCACCTCGGCGAGTTCGGCGCTCAGGCGGGTGATGTTCGGGAATGTCCGCGGGTCGACCAGCCGGTACTCGCGGGTCCAGGCGGACTCGTCGGCCGCGCGGGCCTCCGCGTCGAACAGGAGATAGGCGGCCTGCTGTCCGACATAGGCGAGGAGTGAGTCCGCGACCATGCGGTAGTGGCAGGCCGCCTCGGCGCCCTCGAGTCCGGCCTCCATGACGGCGCCGAGGATGAGTTCGACGACCCGGAACTCATTGGGCCGCCGGGTGGTCCGGCTCGCCATGGCCGAGCCCACCACCGGGTATTTGAGGGCGACCGCCAGTGAGCCGTCGGCGAGCGCCCGGATGCGCCCCTTCCAGTCGAGGCCCTCGGGGATGCTGTCGAGCACCTCGCGGAGCGTGCGGTCCGCGACGGACAGCAGCAGCTCGTCCTTGTCGCGAAAGTGCCGGTAGATCGCGGTCGGGTCCGCACCGAGCTCCTCGCCCAGGCGCCGGACGGTGAAGGCGTCCTCGCTGCCGCGGGCCGCGATGCGCAGGCTCGCGTCGATGATCGCGTCGGGCGTCAGCTGACTGCCTGCGCGCTTGCTCCGGGCCGTGTTGGCGGGTGACTTCGGCATGGTGCGGCCAGTGTATCGATCCAGGAAACGATCAGCGCAATACCGTTGACAACAGCGTTGCGCTGCCGTTCACTCCTCCACAACAACAAGCCAGCGGGGTCAGCCCGCCGAGCCGGAGGTTGCTTCGATGGCACACCGCAGCCAACAGGCCGACACCGTTTTCGTGGGTGGCCGGGTCTTCACCGGAGCCGGAACAAGGCCCATCCCGGTGGACGCCGCCGTCGCCGTAGGGGGAGGCCGGATCCTCGCCGTCGCCGACGCGAGCACGGTGTGGTCGCTCGCCGGGGCCACCACGGAGGTCGTCGACCTGGAGGGCGGGCTGCTCGTCCCCGGGTTCCAGGACGCCCATGTCCATCCCGTGGTGGGCGGATCCTTGATGCTCGGCTGCGACCTGGGCGAGCGCAGCACCGCCGAGGGCTGTCTCGCGGTGGTGGCCCAGTACGCCAAGGACCATCCGGACGCGACCTGGATTCGCGGTGGCGGCTGGTCGATGGACAGCTTCCCCGGGGGTACGCCGACGCGCGGCATGCTCGACGCGGTGGTGCCGGACCGGCCCGTCCTGCTCACCAACCGGGACGGCCACGGCGCCTGGGCCAACACCCGCGCGCTCGACCTCGCGGGGGTCGACCGCCACACCCCCGACCCGGCGGACGGCCGGATCGAGCGGGAGCCGGACGGGACCCCGGCAGGCACCCTGCACGAGGGCGCCGTGGAACTGGTGGCCCGCCATATGCCGATCGCGACACCGGACGAGGCGTACGCCGGGCTGCTCGCCGCGCAGGAGTACCTCTTCTCGCTGGGGGTGACCGGCTGGCAGGACGCCATGATCGGCGCTTTCCCCGGCAACCCCGACAACTTCGATGTCTATCTGCGCGCGGCCCGTGAAGGCTCGCTGCTCGCCCGCGTCGTCGGCGCCCTGTGGTGGGACCGCGAACGCGGCCTGGAACAACTTCCCGAGCTGGAGGAGCGCCGCCGCACCGGGCAGGTGGGCCGCTTCAACGCCACCAGCGTGAAGATCATGCAGGACGGCGTGGCGGAGAACTTCACCGCGGGAATGCTGGAGCCCTACCTCGACGGCTGTGGCTGCCCCACCGCCAACTCCGGGCTCAGTTTCGTCGAACCCGCCCTGCTCACCGAGGC
Organism: Streptomyces sp. NPDC059455; assembly: GCF_042750115.1. Classification (NCBI taxonomy): domain Bacteria; kingdom Bacillati; phylum Actinomycetota; class Actinomycetes; order Kitasatosporales; family Streptomycetaceae; genus Streptomyces; species Streptomyces sp. NPDC059455. Next base: position 21,199 of record NZ_JBHYVB010000172.1, on the reverse strand, counting down.
GGTGTGCGCGCTCGACCGCTCCGGCTTCCAAGTCCACTTCCACGCACTCGGCGACCGCGCCGTCCGTGAGGCCCTCGACGCGCTCGCCGCGGCCCGCACCGCCAATGGCGTCAATGACAACCGGCACCACATGGCCCACCTCCAGGTCGTCCACCCCGACGACATCGGACGCTTCGCGAGTCTGGAGGTGGCCGCGAACATCCAGGCGCTGTGGGCCGCGCACGAACCGCAGATGGACGAGCTGACGATCCCGTTCCTGGGCCCGGAGCGGGCGGCCCTGCAGTACCCGTTCGGGGATCTGCGGCGCGCCGGGGCCCGCCTGGTCGCGGGCAGCGACTGGTCGGTGAGCAGCCCCAACCCGCTGTGGGGCATCCATGTCGCGGTCAACCGCACCGCACCCCCGGAGGAGACCCCCGACGCGCCGTACGCGCCGTTCTACCCCGAGCAGGCCCTGTCCCTGGCCGAGGCGCTCACCGCGTACACAGCGGGCAGCGCCTGGGTGAACCACCTCGACGACGTGACCGGCACGATCGAGGAGGGCAAGTACGCGGATCTCGTGGTACTCGACCGCGACCCGTTCGCGGGCCCCTCCCAGGAGATCGCCAACGCCCGGGTGCGCCGGACCTATATCGACGGTCGGCTCGTCTTCGCCGCGACCGACTGACGTATCCCCGCTACTTCACCGAGCCCACCCCGGACGGAGCCAGACGATGCCCACAGGGAGCGCAGGAACGAGACGACGGACACGACCATCGCGGCGCGCCGTGGGGACCTTCCTCGCGGTGGCCACGGTGCTCACCACCAGTGCGTGCAGTGGCACCGCGCACTCGGACAAGAGCGGCAGCACGAGTGCCGCGTACCAACTCACGGACCGGACTCCCGCCGCCACAGGGGCACTTGACTCCTTCAGCTGGTCGATCTTCGCCGAGCCCACCTCGATCGACTACGCCTACGCCTTCGACTACCCGCCCAACCAGATCCTCTCCAACGTCTGCGAGAGCCTGCTGCGCTGGAACCCGGATCTGACGACGTCGCCGAACCTCGCGTCCTCGTACCGCAATCCGACGCCCACCACCTGGGTCTACAAGATCCGCCCCCATGTGCGCTTCCACGACGGGACGGTGCTCACCGCGCACGACGTCGTCGCCTCGCTGCGCCGCCACCTCGACCCCGCCGTGGGCAGCGCCTGGGCCAACTCGTTCCGCAATGTGAAGTCGATCGACGAGTCCGGTGAGCTGGAAGTCACCGTCAGGCTGAAGAAGCCGGACTCGACCTTCAACCAGGAGATGGCGGCCAGCCCCGGCACCGTCGAGTCCGCCGCCACCCTCGCCAAGGAGGGCAAGGACTACGGCAGCCCCAAGGGCGGTGTGAACTGCACCGGGCCATTCTCGTTCGGGTCCTGGAACCCGGGCCAGTCGCTGGTGCTCAAGAAGTTCGACGGCTACTGGAACCCCAAGCTCAAGGCCAAGGCGGGCCAGGTCACGTTCGTGTTCCTGAGTGATGCGACGACCCGCGTCAGCGCCTTCCAGAGCGGTGAGGTGGACGGCGGCTGGATGGTCCCCACCGATTCCTACGCCCAACTCGGCTCGTCCCAGGCGGGAAAGCTCTACTTCGGCCGCAACACCACCGTCGCCGACGAGGTGGTCGGCGATCTCAAGGGCCCGCTGGGCGACACCCGGGTGCGCAGGGCCCTGCTGATGGCCATCGACCGCGAGGGCATCGTCAAGGCGGGCGCCGGCGGAGTCGGTGAGGTCGCCGACTCGCTGGTCACCGACAACATGTGGAACAAAGCACCCGCCGCGACCCGCAAGGCCCTCCTCAAGGACGTGCCGCGCTACCCGTACGACCCGGCCAAGGCCAAGAAGCTCGCGAAGCGGGCCGGAGTGCGGGGCCAGCACATCGTCATCGCGTCCAGCCCGCTCGACTCGCAGTCGACGATCACCACACAGGCTGTCGCCCAGGCGGCCAGGGACATCGGGCTCGACCCCAAGATCGACACGCTCCCCCCGGAGAAGTACTCGACGCTCTTCACCGACCCCGCCGCCCGCAAGGGCATCGACCTCTTCCTCACCTTCTGGTACACGTCGATCACCGATCCACTGGACATGTACACCTCCCTGGAGACCGGCGCGTCCACCAACTACGGGGGCTGGTCGAACAAGGACTTCGACAAGGCCGTCGAGCAGGCCATCGGCACCTACGAACCGGCCGCGCACGCGGAAGCCAACGCGAAGGCGCAGCGGATCGCCCTGCGGGAACTGCCCTGGCTGCCCCTGCACACGCAGCCCGTGAGCGTCTTCCTCGGCAACCGGATCACCGGCGTCCAGCCGTCGATCGCCTACCTGTACTACCCGTGGGCGGCCGAGATCGGAGCCAAGCGATGAATCGCACGGCGACACGGGCGCTCGAGGGTCTGCGCAGACTGGCCGGGATGGCCACGACCCTCCTGGTCACCTCGTTCCTGGTGTTCTCCTCGCTGTACCTGGCGCCCGGCGACCCGGCGAGCTTCCTGGTGCGCGGCCGCAGCGCGAGCCCGCAGGAACTCGCCGAGATCCGCCACCAGTACGGCTTCGACCAGCCGTTCCTGGTCCGGTACGGGCACTGGCTGGACCAGGTGCTGCACGGCGACTTCGGCCGGTCCTACATCTTCCACCAGGACGTCAGCTCGGTCATCTGGTCGCGCCTGCCGGCCACGCTGCTGTTGGTCGGGGTGTCGGCACTGCTGATCGCGGTGGTGGGCATCGCGGCGGGCATGGTCGGCGCGCTGCGCCGCGGCACGCGGACCGACTCCGTGCTGATGCTTCTGGTGACGGTGGGGGCCGCCGCCCCCGCCTTCGTCGTCGCGGTGCTGTTGAGGTCGCAGTTCGGGGTGCGGCTCGGCTGGTTCCCGACCATCGGCAACGGCTCCGGCGTACTCGACCGGCTGCATCATGTCGTGCTTCCGGCGGTGGCGCTGTCGGTGACGTTCATGGCGCTGGTGACCCGGGTGACAAGGTCGGCGATGCTGGAGGAGCTGGGCCGTGAGCATGTCGAGGTCTCGGTGAGCCGTGGCACACCACGGTGGACCGTGATCCGGTGTCATGTGCTGCGCAACGCGCTCGGACCGATCGTCACCGTCTCCGCGCTCCTGATCTCGGGAATGCTGGTGAGCACCTCGATCGTGGAGACCGCGTTCGGGATGTCGGGCGTGGGATCGCTGCTCGTGCAGTCGGTCAACCAGATGGACTTCCAGGTGGTGCAGGCGATCGTACTGCTCGTGGTGGCCGCGTTCGTCGTGGTCAACGCCCTGGTGGACGTGGCACACCCGCTGATCGATCCGCGGGTGGCGGCAGCGGGGAGCGCACGATGAGCGTACAGATCCCAGGTGTGATGCGCGGTCCGGTAGCCCGACTGCGGTCCTTGGGCGGCGGGTGGCCGCAGAACCTGTGCCTGCTGTTTCTGGTCCTGTTCGTCCTGGTCTCGGTGTTCGCGCCGTGGCTCGCGCCGCAGGATCCGACCTACGGCGACCTCGGCTCGGGGCTCGTGGGCCCGAGCGCCGAGCATTGGCTGGGCACGGACCAGGGTGGGCACGACACCTTCTCGGCCCTCGTCGAAGGAAGTCGTACGAGCCTGGTCGGGCCGCTCACGGTGGTGCTGTTCTCCACCGTCACGGGCATCGCCGTCGGGCTGTTCACGGCCTGGCGGGGCGGCTGGGTCGACACCGTGATCGGCCGGCTGATCGACGTCCTGTTCGCCTTCCCCGCGCTGCTCGTCGCGATCCTCGCGGTGGCGGTCTTCGGCAAGGGGATGACGGCACCGGTGATCGCCATGTCCCTCGCATACATGCCGTACACCGCCCGGCTGGTGCGCGGCCTCGCCCTGCAGGAGCAGGCCAGGCCCTACATCGCCGCCTACCGTGTGCAAGGGCACTCCGGGATGTTCGTCGCGGTGCGCCGACTGCTGCCGAACATCGGCCCGACCGTGCTCGCCCAGTCGACCGTCAACTTCGGCTACGCGCTGCTCGACCTCGCCGCCCTGTCCTTCCTGGGCCTTGGCGTTCAGCCGCCGACACCCGACTGGGGCGCGATGATCAACCAGAGTCAGGCCGCGGTGCTGCGGGGGCAGCCGCTGTCGTCGATCGTGCCCGCTGTCGCGGTCGTCCTGGTCGTCGTCGCCTTCAACGTGGTCGGAGAGAACTTCGGCGACCGGCTCGCGGGAAGGGATTCCTGATGGCACTGCTCGAGTACGAGGCCCTGAGCATCGCCCTGCCCGGCATGGCCCGCCCGGTTCTCGACGGCATTGATCTGACCGTGGCCGCCGGTGAGATCGTCGCCCTGGTCGGTGAATCCGGCTCCGGGAAGTCGGTCACCGCCCGCGCCGCCCTCGGCCTGTTCCCGGCGGGGGCCGAAGTCGAAGGCCATGTCCGGGTCGATGGGACGGACCTGGTGAGTGCCGACGCCACCGGCCTGCGGACCATCCGTACGGCCAAGGCGTCGATGATCTTCCAGGACCCCCGGGCGGGCATCAACCCGGTTCGCCGCATCGGGGACTTCCTCACCGAGTCGCTGCGCGTCAGCCACGGCTGGGCCAAGGACCGTGCGAAGGCACGGGCCGCCGAACTCCTCGCCGCGGTCGGCCTCCCGGACCCCGCCCGGCACCTGACCCAGTATCCGCACCAGCTCTCCGGTGGCATGCTCCAACGCGTCATGATCGCCGGAGCGCTCACCACCGAACCCCGGCTGCTGCTGTGCGACGAACCGACCACCGCCCTCGACGTCAGCACCCAGGCCGAGATCATGGCCATCCTGGGACGGCTGCAACGCGAACGCGACCTGGGTCTGCTCCTCATCACCCACGACATCGAACTCGCGGCCGCCGCCTGCGACCGCGTCTATGTGATGTACGCGGGGCGGATCGTGGAGACGGCCCCCACCGCCGAACTCTTCGCCGCGCCTCGCCACCCCTACACCGCGGGCCTGCTCGGCTCGTCCCCTCCCCTGTCGGCGCCGAACGGCCCGCCCGCCCGGCTGACTCCGATCCCCGGGGCCCCGATGGGTCTGCTCGACTCCGCCCCCGGCTGCTCGTTCGCGGCCCGCTGCCGCTTCGCCCGGCCCGGCGTCTGCGACCAGTCACCACCGCCCCTGGAGCGGCACGGCACGGCCCAGGTCGCCTGCCACCGCGCCGACGACCTCACCTCCGTACCCGACGCGCTCGCCGCGACGGCGACCGCTCCCAACTCACCCCAGCTGGAGGACGGTTGACCAGCGAGACGGACACGCTGCTCCAAGTGAGCGGTCTGCGCAAGACCTACCGGACGGGAAAGGCGGAGGTCGTCGCGGTCGACGACCTGTCGTTCTCCGTACGGGCCGGCGGCGCGCTCGGCATCGTAGGAGAGTCGGGCTCCGGCAAGACGACCACGGCCCGGATGCTGATCGGCCTCGAACGCCCCGACGCGGGACGGATCCTGGTCCAGGGCGAGCCGCTGACCGCGACCGTACGCGGCAAGGCGGCCCGCCTCGCCCGAGCCAAGGCGGTCCAGATCGTCTTCCAGGACCCGTACCTCTCGCTGGACGCGCGCATCAGCATCGGCGCGACCATCGACGGGGTGCTGCGCCTGCACGGCATGTCTGACCGGGCGGACCGGGCCACCCGCACCAGGGAGCTGCTCGCCCAGGTCGGCCTCGGCGAGCGCGAGGCGGCCGCACTCCCCCGCAAGCTCTCCGGCGGCCAGCGCCAACGCGCCGCGATCGCACGGGCGTTGGCCGTCGAACCCGTCGTGCTCGTGCTCGACGAGGCGGTGTCGGCCCTCGACGTATCCGTACAGGCGCAGGTGCTCAACCTCCTGTGGGACATCCGCCGCGACACCGGTATCGGCCTGGTCTTCGTCAGCCACGACCTGGCCGTCGTGCGATACGTGTGCGACGAGGCGCTCGTTCTGTACCGGGGCCGCACGATGGAACACCGCCCCGTCGCGGACCTCCTCACCGACCCCGGACACCCCTACACACAGCTTCTGCTGGCGTCCGTTCCCCGACCGGGCTGGGACCCCGACTCGATCAGCGGCCGACGCCGGGAGCACAGCGGTTGACGCACCGGCGGTCAGACCCCGAGCTCACGGTCGATGAGGGGGTTTGCCCCCCGGGGGGGGGGGGGCGGGGGCCCCCCCCCCGGCGGTCAGACCCCGAGCTCACGGTCGATGAGGGCGAACACCTCATCGGCGGTGGCCGCCGCCAGATCCTGCTCGCCCGCGGGCTCATCGGCCTCCTGCGCGGTGGCGGTGTACTTCCACACCAGGGCCTGCAACCGGTTCACCAGACCGGCGCGGCGCGGGTCGCCGGTCGGCAGCCCGGCCAGTGCGGCCTCGACCTCGTCGAGGTGTCCGGACACCGGATGCGCCGCGTCGGCCTCCCCCGGGTCCACCTCGGTCAGCAGGTGGCCCGCCAGCGTGCGGGGGGTCGGATAGTCGAAGACCACCGTGGTCGGCAGGCTCAGCCCCGTGGCGGCGCGCAGCCGGTTCCTGAGCTCCACGGCCGCGATGGAGTCGAACCCCAGCTCCTTGAACGGGCGGTCCGGCTCGACCGCCTCCGGCGCCGGATAGTGCAGTACGGCCGCCACATGGGCGCGTACCAGCGCCAGCAGCCGCTCGACCCGCTCGTCCCCGGGCACGGCGGCCAGCTCCCGCCGCAGCGCCGACGCCTCGTCGGTGCCGGTGTCCGCCGCGGGTCCCCGCGCGGCCTCGATGGCCTGGCGGGCGGCCGGGACACCGTCGAAGAGCCTGCTGGGACGGGCGAGGGTGAACAGCGGCGCGAAGCGCTCCCATGCCACATCGGCGACGGTGACGCCCGGATCGTCGTGGTCGAGCACCTGGCGCAGTGCGGTCAGCGCCGGCCCGGGGTCCAGCGGGGGCAGGCCCTGCCGCCGGGAGCGCTCGGTGTGCGAGGTCGTCGTCGCGTCCGCTGCCTCACCGTCGTACGGCAGGTCCCACAGCCCCCACGCGATCGAGACGGTGGGCCGTCCGGCGGCCCGGTCGCGCCGCGCCAGCGCGTCGAGGCAGGCGGTGGCGGCCGCGTAGGAGCCATGGTCCTTGCTGCCCCAGGACGCGGCGACGGTGGAGAAGTAGACCACGGTGTCCTCGGCGCCCATGCCGCAGAGTTCGTCCAGGTGGCGCCCGGTGTCGTCCAGATGGGCGCGGATCTCCTCGGCCAGCCGCCGCGGGGTGAGCTCCATCAGCGGGGCCAGCTCACCGGAGGCCGAGGTGTGGATGATGGTCCCGATCCGCCCGCTCTCCTCCGCCACGCGCTCGAGGAGGCGCGCGGTGCCTTCCCGGTCGGCGGGCGCGTGGTCGGCCACGGTGAGTCCGGTGCCGAGCGCGTCCAGTTCTGCCCTCAGCTCCTCGGCGCCGGGGGCATCGCCACCTCCCGGGCACAGCATCACGATGTGTTCCGCCCCGTCGGCGGCCAAGTGGCGGGCGACATGCGCGGCGGGCCCGTCGGCGGTTCCGGTGATGAGCACGGTGCCCCGGGGCTTCCAGGCGCGCATCGGGGCCCGGCCTCCGATCGGGTCGGGGACCAACCGGCGGCCGTACGCACCGGCCGGGCGCAGCGCCACTTCGTCCTCGCCCGAGGCACCGGTGAGCAGGGCGCGCAGCCGCTCCCCGGCGAGGGTGTCCGGGCTCGTGGGCAGATCCACCAACCCGCCCCATCGGTCGGGGTGTTCGAGGGCTGCCACCCTGCCGAGCCCCCACAGCTGCGCCTGGTGGGGAGCGTCGGGGGACTCGGAGTCGTCGATGGCGACCGCACCGCGGGTGGCGCACCACAGGGGCGCGGTGACGGCGGCGTCCACCAGCGCCTGGAGCAGGGTGAGCGTTCCGGTCAGGCCGGGGGCCACGCCGGGGAGCGGTGACGGCTCTTCGTCGTCCAGGGCCAGCAGCGACAGGACGCCCGTCGGTGGCGGCTCCTCGGCGCACCGGGAGCGCAGCAACTCGGCGAGCCCCTCGCGGTCGGTGTCCTCGGCCACCTCCAGCCGCCGCACCTGGCCGCCGTCCGCGCCCAGCGCCCGTACGCACGCGTCGGTCCAGGCATGGGGGGCCTTCGGGTGGACCACGAGCCAGGAGCCCCCGGCAGCGGGAGCGCCATCGGTGACGGGCCGCCACTCGACGCGGTAGCGCCATGAGTCCACGGCGGAGCGCTCACGCCGGGCGCGGCGCCATGTCGAGAGCGCGGGGAGCACGGTGCCCAGCGAGGTCCGGTGGCCGGTGTCGTCCGGGAGGCGCAGCGTCTCGGAGAGCGCGCTCAGGTCCTCTCCCTCCACCGCGGCCCAGAACCGGGACTCCTCCTCGTCCGCCGGGGCCCGCGTGTCGAAGGACACGGAGTCGGCCAGCCAGTACCGCTCCCGCTGGAAGGCGTAGGTGGGCAGTTCTACGGTGCGCGGGGCGGTGAGGCCGGTGGGGTGGAGGGTGGTCCAGTCGACCGCGACACCCGCCGTGAAGGCCAGCGCGAGGGACTCGATCAGCCGCGCCGGGCCGCCGTGGTCGCGCCGGAGCGTGGGCACGGTGACCGCGTCCACCGCGGCTTCCTCGAAGCTCTCCTGCATGCCGACGGTCAGTACGGGATGGGTGCTGCTCTCGATGAACACGCGGTGGCCATCGGCCAGCAGCGCCCGGACGGTGTCGGCGAACCGCACCGGTTCCCGGAGGTTGGTCACCCAGTACCCGGTGTCCAGCGCGGTGGTGTCGATCCGGCCGGCGGTGACCGTGGAGTAGAACGCCACCGTGGACGCGACCGGCCGGACACCGGCCAGGGCCTCCGCCAGTTCGTCGGCGATCTCGTCCACCTGAGGGCTGTGCGAGGCGTAGTCCACCTCGATCGGGCGGGCCCGCTCGCCCGCCTCCTGACACGCCGCCACGGCGTGCGCCACCTGCTCGGGCGGCCCGGAAATCACCGTGGACGAGGGGCCGTTGACGGCCGCCACGCCCACGCCCGCCGTCTGGTCGCCCAACCCGGCCAGCAGCTTCTCGGCCCGCTCACGGCTCACTCCCAGGGAGGCCATCGCCCCGCCACCGGCCAGCCGCCGCAACGCCTTGCTGCGCAGCGCCACGACCTTGGCGCCGTCCTCCAGCGACAGGGCCCCGGCCACGACGGCCGCCGCGATCTCGCCCTGGCTGTGCCCGATCACCGCCGCTGGACGTACGCCGTGGCCTGCCCACACCGCGGCGAGCGACACCATCACGGCCCACAGGACGGGCTGTACGACGTCGACACGGCCCAGGTGGCCCGCCCCGTCGGCGCCGCGCAGCACATCGGTGAGGGACCAGTCGACGTACGGCGCCAGGGCACGCTCGCACTCCGCCACGCGGGCGGCGAACACGGGTGAGGCGTCGAGCAGTTCGGCGCCCATGCCCGCCCACTGCGAGCCCTGGCCGGGGAACACCAGCACCGGGCCCAGGCCCCCGGCCACAGCGGCGCCACCGGGGTGGACCAGGGCCGGGTGCGTCCCGCCGGTGGCCAGCGCCTCCACGGCCGCCATCAGCTCCTCGCGGGTCTCGCCCACGGCCACGGCCCGGTGGTCGAACACCGAGCGGGTGGTGACCAGCGACCAGCTCACCTCGGCGCTGGACGGCCCTGAGTCGGCGGCCATCCGCCGGGCGAGCGCGGCGGCCTGCCCCCGCAGGGCCTGGCCACTACGGGCGGACAGCACCCAGGGCACCACCGCCGCCACCGTCCCAGACTCGCGGTCGGCGGACTCCTCCTGCCCGGCAGGGGGACTCGGCTCGGGGGGCTGCTCCAGGATCAGATGGGCATTGGTGCCACTGATCCCGAACGAGGACACCCCGGCCCTGCGGGAGCGCTCGCCCTTGGGCCACGCCACCGGTTCGGTCAGCAGCCGTACCCCGCCGCCTTCCCACTCCACATGCGAGGTCGGCTCATCGATGTGCAGGGTCACCGGCAGCGTCTCGTGGCGGAGCGCCATCACCATCTTGATCACACCGGCCACACCGGCGGCCGCCTGGGCGTGGCCGATGTTCGACTTGAGCGACCCCAGCCACAGGGGCCGTTCACCGGGCCGGTCCCGGCCGTAGGCGGCCAGCAGCGCGTGTGCCTCGATCGGGTCGCCGAGGGAGGTGCCCGTGCCGTGGGCCTCCACCGCGTCGACCTGATCGGCGGCGAGCCGTGCGTTGTCCAGCGCCTGGCGGATCACCCGTTCCTGCGATACGTCGTTGGGCGCGGTGAGGCCGTTGCTGGCACCGTCCTGGTTGACGGCCGAGCCCCGGATCAGGGCCAGCACCCGATGTCCGTTGCGCCGCGCGTCCGACAGCCGCTCCAGCAGCACCAGGCCGACGCCCTCGGAGAAGCCCGTGCCGTCCGCGGCCGCCGCGAAGGACTTGCAGCGGCCGTCCGGGGCCAGCCCGCGCTGCCGGGAGAACTCGGCGAACGCGGTCGGTGTGGTGAGCGCGGTGACCCCGCCCGCGAGCGCCAGATCGCATTCGCCCTGGCGCAGTGCCTGGCTCGCCAGATGCATGGCCACCAGCGACGACGAACACGCCGTGTCCACTGTCACCGCCGGGCCCTCAAGACCGAAGGTGTACGCCACCCGGCCGGAGACCACACTGGTGAGGCTGCCGGTGGTGGCATAGCCCTCGAAGCCCTCGGGGACCTGGGGCATCCGGGACAGATAGTCCTGGCTGGACACGCCCGCGTACACACCGGTCCGGCTGCCCTTCATCGTCAGCGGGTCGGCACCCGCGCGCTCGAACAGCTCCCAGGCCACCTCCAGCAGCAATCGCTGCTGCGGGTCCATCGCCAGGGCCTCGCGCGGGCTGATCCCGAAGAACTCCGCGTCGAAGCGGTCGGCGCCGTCCAGGAACCCGCCGTGCCGGACATAGCTGGTGCCGGGGTGGTCGGGGTCCGGGTGGTAGAGGCCCTCCAGATCCCAGCCGCGGTCGGTGGGGAACGCGGTGATGCCGTCGCCACCGCAGGCCACCAGCTCCCACAGTTCTTCGGGGCAGCCCACGCCACCGGGGTAGCGGCAGGCCATGCTCACGATGGCCACCGGCTCCTGGGACCGCTCCTCCATCTCGCGCAGCCGCTGACGGGCCTGCCCGAGATCCACCGTGACCCGCTTCAGATACTGGCGGAGTTTCTCTTCCGTACCCGACATCAGTCCTCACTCACGATCAAGCCTCACTCACGATCAAGAGGGCAGTTCCCTGTCGATGAACTCGAACAACTCGTCGTCCGACGCGGAGTCGAGGGCGCCGTCGTCCCCGGAGGGGCGGTGCTCGCCGGTGGCCTCGGCCGGTGTGTCGTCGCTGAGCCGCCACAGCAGCGCCTCCAGGCGCTTCGCCAGCCGGCCGCGGGCCTCGTCGTGGGCACCGAGCCCCGCCATCGCCGCCTCCAGCCGCTCCAGCTCGCCGAAGACGGGCGCCGAGGTGTCCGGCTGGGCGGGGCACAGCCGCTCACGCAGTTCGGCGGCGATGGCCGAGGGCGTCGGATGCCTGAAGACGACGGTGGCGGGCAGCCGCAGCCCGGTGGCGGCGGCGAGCCGGTTGCGCAGTTCGACGCCGGTCAGCGAGTCGAAGCCCAGGTCCTTGAACGGGGTGTCACCGGACACCGCCCCGGCGTCGGTGTGGCCCAGCACCGCCGCGGCCTGCGTGCGCACCAGCGTGAGCAGGATCCGGTGCCGCTCCTCCGCGGGCACCGCCGTGAGCTGGGCGACCAGACCGGCGGCAGGCGCCCCGGTGGCGGCGGTACGACGGGTGGTCGTCCCGCTGTCGAGGAGCGTACGCAGCAGGGCGGGCAGCGTGTCCGTGGGCTGGGCGGCCAGGGTCCGGAGGTCGAGCTGTACGGCCGCGGGTCGCGGGGCGCCGTGCCAGCAGGCGGCGTCCATCAGCCCCAGCGCCTGCTCGCCGGACATGGCGGCGATGCCGGAGCGGGACATCCTGGCCAGGTCCGCCTCGTCCAGATGCCCGGTCATACCACTGGCATCGGCCCACAGCCCCCAGGCCACCGATACCGCCGGGAGGCCCATGGCCTGGCGGTGGACGGCCAGGGCGTCGCAATAGGCGTTGGCCGCCGCGTAGTTGGCCTGGCCCGGGCTGCCCATCACGCCCGCGGCCGAGGAGAACATCACGAACATGCCGAGCCGCAGATGCGCGGTGGCGGTGTGGAGATGGGCCGCGGCCGTGGCCTTGGGACCCCACACCCTGGCCAGACGCTCCGGGGTCTGCGAGGTGACCACCGCGTCGTCCAGCACACCCGCCGCGTGGACGACACCGGTCAGGGGGTGTGCCGGGTCGATGCCCGCGACGAGGTCGTGCACCGCGGCGCCGTCGGTCACGTCCACCGCCTCGATCCGGGCCTCGGCGCCCAGGTCGGCGAGCTGGGCCACCAGCTCCTTGGCCCCGGGTGCGTCGGGGCCACCGCGGCTCACCAGCAGCAGATGGCGGATGTTCCACGCGCGGACGAGATGTTCGGCCACCAGCGCGCCGAGGGTTCCGGTGCCGCCGGTGATGAGCACGGTGCCGTCCGGGTCCACCGGGGCGGGGACGTCCAGGACCAGTTTGCCGGTGTGCTTGGCCTGGCTGAGATACCGCAACGCCGCACGCGCCCGGCTGAGCGGCCACGCATGGACCGGGGGCGGTTCGAGCACACCGGAGGCGAACAATTCGCCCAGTTCGCACAGCATTTCGCCGATACGGTCCGGGCCGGCGTGGGTGATCAGGTCGTAGGCCCGATAGGTCACCCCGGGGTGCTCGGCCGCGATCGGCTCCGGTTCGCGGATGTCGGTCTTGCCCATCTCCAGAAGCCGCCCGCCCTCGCGGAGGAGGCGGAGCGAGGCATCGACGAAGGGGCCGGCGAGGCTGTTGAGCACCACATCGACGCCACGTCCGCCGGTGGCCTCCCGGAGTGCCGCTTCGAAGGCCAGGTCGCGCGACGAGGCCCGGTGAGCCGCATCGATGCCCATCGCCTCCAGCACCCCGTGCTTCGCCGGGCTCGCCGTCGCGTAGACCTCCGCCCCCAGGTGCCGCGCCATCCGCACCGCGGCCGTTCCCACACCACCGGTCGCGGCATGGATCAGCACCGACTCCCCGGGGCGCAGCCCGGCGAGGTCCGTCAGTCCGTACCAGGCGGTCAGATAGGCCACCGGTACGGCCGCCGCCTGCCGGAAGCTCCAGCCGTCCGGGATCGGCGCCAGCAACCGCGCGTCGGTGACCGCGAGCGGTCCGAACGACTGGTCGAGGACGCCCATGACGCGGTCGCCCACGGACATATGGGTCACCTCGGGGCCGATGTCCACCACGACTCCGGCGCCCTCTCCGCCGAGTCCGGTCTGGCCGGGCACCATGCCCAAACTGACCACGACATCACGGAAGTTGACACCGGCGGCGCGTACGGCGATCCGCACCTGGCCCGCCGCCAGGGGCTCCAGCACCTCGGGGCAGGGCACCGGTACGACGTTTTCCAGGGTCGCCGTGCCCGCCGTGTCCAGCCGCCATGCCTCCGGCTGCGCCACGGGGCCCACCAGCCCCGCGCCACCGGTACCGGCGTGAACCAGGCGGGGCACGAGGGCCCGACCGGCGCGCAGGGCCAGCTGGGGCTCGTCCATCTCCACGGCGCGCGCCACGGCGATGCGTACGGCGTCGGTGAGCGGGTCGGCTTGGGAGTTGGGCTCATCGTCGCGGTCGAGGAGGACGAACCGGCCGGGGTTCTCCGACTGTGCGCTGCGTACGAGGCCCCATACGGCGGCCGTGGCCAGGTCCACCCGGGCGGTGCTCTCGGGGCCGTCCACCGCGACCGCGCCTCGCGTGACCACCACCAGCCGGACATCCGCCAGCCGCGGTTCGGCCAGCCAGCCCCGCACCAGCTCCAGCGCCCGTTCGGTCGCCGCCAGCGCCTCGGCCGACGCCTCCTCGACGCCCTCAGCGGTGGGCCCGGTCAGGTCGGTCATATCGGCGAGAACGACGGGCGGTGCGGGCTCGTCGTCATCGAGTGCCGCGACGAGCGCGGCCGGATCCGGGTGACCACCGGCCCCCACGACCGCCCAGCCGTCGTCCCCGGTCGCCGCCTCTCCGGCCCCGGCCGCGAGCGGCAGGGGAGTCCACTCGACGGTGAACAGACTGTCCGTGGCATGGCCGCCGGGGGCCACCGCCGCCCGCAGCTGGTCGACGCTCGCGGGCCGCATCGCCACGGAGTCGACGGTCAGCACCGGGGCGCCGACGGCGTCGGCCACGGTCAGCCGCAGGGCGCGCTCACCCTCGGCGGTCTCCTGGTGGGGAGAGAGACGTACCCGGACCGTGGTCGCCCCGGCCGCCCACAACGCCACGCCGTTCCAGGCGAATGGCAGCCAGACCCGGCCATCAGTGGGTTCGTCACCGGTCGTCTCGGTGTCATCGTGCGTATCGAGCCGGTCGATCAGCAGTGCGGGATGCAGCGCGGCGTCCAGCAGCGCCGGATGGATGCCGAATCCGGCCTGCTCCCCGGCGGCCTCGGGCAGGACCACCTCCGCGCACACATCGGCCCCGTCCCGCCACACGGCCCGCAGCCCCTGGAAGGACGGCCCGTAGCCATAGCCCGAGGCCGCGACCCGGTCGTAGAACCCGTCGACGCCGAGCGATGCCGCACCGGCCGGAGGCCACGCCCCGCCCAGGCCGGGCGCCTCGTCGGAACGGTCCGGGGGCGGGCTCAGCACACCCTCCGCATGGCACACCCATCCCGTGGCGGCGGTCTCTCCTTCACCGGCGGCGGGCCGGGAGTACACCCGCACCTCGCGCCGCCCGTCCTCAGCGGCCTCGCCCACCACGATCTGCACCCGCAGCCCGCCCGACGGCGGCAGGACGAGTGGCACGTGCAGCGCCAGCTCATCCACCCCGCCACAGCCGACCTCATCGGCCGCCCGCAGTGCCCACTCCGCCAGCGCCGCGCCCGGGACCAGCACCGCGTCCGCCACCACATGCTCACCGAGCCAGGTGTGCGTACGCGCCGAAATCCGGCCCGTCAGCACATGGCCACGGCCATCGGCGAGTTCCACAGCGGCGCCCAGCAGCGGATGTCCGGCGGAGACCAGCCCGAGGTCGGCCGGGTCGCCGGCGCGTCCGCCGTGGCCGTCGAGCCAGTAGCGCTCGCGCTGGAACGCGTAGGTGGGCAGGGCGACCACGCGGGGAGTCGGAGAGCCCGGGTACAGGGTGGTCCAGTCGACGTCGGCCCCGGCGGTGAACGCCTGGGCGAGCGAGTGGAGGAGCTGGGCCCGGCCGCCGTGATCGCGGCGCAGGGTGGGCACGGTGACGGCCGGGATCTCGGCTTCCTCGAAGGTCTCCTGCAGACCGAGGGTGAGCACGGGGTGCGTACTGGCCTCGATGAACACCCGGTGCCCGGCCACCAGCAGCGCCTGAACGGCATCGGTGAACCGCACCCGCTCACGGAGGTTCCGTACCCAGTAGTCCGTATCCAGGACGGAGCCGTCGGCTCGGCCACCGGTCACGGTCGAGTAGAACGCCGTACCCGAACCGGACGTGTCGAGCGGGCGGACACCGGCCAGGAGTTCGTTCAACTCCTCCCGGATCTGGTCCACTTGAGGGCCGTGCGAGGCATAGTCCACCTCGATCAGCCGCGCTCGCTCCCCCGCCTCCTCGCACGCGGTCACGACGGCGGCCACCTGCTCCGGCGGCCCCGAAACCACCGTGGAGGAGGGGCCGTTGACGGCCGCCACGCCTACGCCTCCGGCCTGGTCTCCCAGGTCGGAGAGCAGTTGACCCGCCCGCTCCTGGCCCACACCGAGGGAGGCCATCGCCCCGCCTCCGGCCAGCCGCCGCAGTGCCTTGCTGCGCTGCGCCACGACCTTGGCACCGTCCTCCAGGGACAGCGCCCCCGCGACGACAGCCGCCGCGATCTCACCCTGACTGTGGCCCACCACCGCCGCAGGACGTACGCCATGTCCTGCCCACACCGCGGCGAGCGACACCATCACGGCCCACAACACCGGCTGCACCACATCCACCCGGCCCAGATCCGCCGCACCCTCCGCGCCACGCAGTACGTCCGTGAGCGACCAGTCCGCGTACGGCGCCAGCGCCCGCTCGCACTCTGCCACCCGGGCGGCGAACACCGGCGAGGCTTCCAGCAGTTCGGCGCCCATACCGGCCCACTGCGAACCCTGACCGGGGAAGACGAGCACCGGACCCACGTCACCCGTCAGCGCCGCCGTGCCCGACCGCACCACACTCGGATGCGACACATCCGCCGCCAACGCCTCCACGGCGGCCAACAGCTCCGCACGGTCATCGCCCACCACCACCGCTCGGTGCTCGAACACCGATCGCGTGGTGACCAACGACCACCCCACGTCGACGGGCGAGAGCTCGGACGCGCCGCCCACCTGTTCGGCCAGAGCGGCGGCCTGGCCGCGCAGCGCCTCCGCGCTCCGCGCCGAGAGCACCCACGAGACCGTGCCCATGTCGGAGGAGTCGGCCTCCACCTCCGGCCCGTCCTCCTCGGGAACCTGCTCCAGAATCACATGGGCATTGGTGCCGGAGGCGCCGAACGAGGACACACCGGCCCGGCGCGGCCGCTCACCGTTCGGCCACTCCGCCGCCTCGGTCAGCAGCCGCACCGCACCGCTCTCCCAGTCCACATGCGGGCTCGGCTCATCGATATGCAGCGAGGCGGGCAGCATTCCATGGCGCATGGCCTGCACCATCTTGATGACACCCGCGACACCCGCCGCCGCCTGCGTATGCCCGATGTTGGACTTGATCGAGCCCAGCAGCAGCGGCTGCTCGGCGGGGCGATCCTGACCGTAGGTGGCCAGCAGTGCCTGCGCCTCGATCGGATCGCCCAGCGTGGTACCCGTACCGTGCGCCTCCACCGCATCGACATCCGATGCCGACAGCCCGGCGCTCGCCAGGGCCTGCCGGATCACCCGCTGCTGCGACGGACCGTTCGGCGCCGTCAACCCATTGGACGCGCCGTCCTGGTTGACCGCCGAACCACGGATCACCGCCAGCACCTCATGGCCGTTGCGGCGGGCGTCCGACAGCCGTTCCAGCAGCAGAACGCCCACACCCTCGCCCCAGCCCGTCCCGTCGGCGGCCGCCGCGAAGGGCTTGCAGCGGCCATCGGGGGCCAGACCGCGCTGACGGGAGAAACCGGTGAACACATCCGGGGTGGCCATCACCGTCACCCCACCGGCCAACGCCAGCGTGCACTCCCCCTGCCGCAACGCCTGGCTCGCCAGATGCATCGCCACCAACGACGACGAACACGCCGTATCCACCGTCACCGCCGGACCCTCGAAGCCCAGCGTGTACGCCACCCGGCCCGAGACCACGCTGCCCGAACCCGCGAGCATCGCATAGCCCTCGAGCTTCACATCCGCGCCGCCGCCGCTGAGCCCGGCAGCGTAGTCGTGGTACATCACGCCCGCGTAGACACCGGTCGGGCTGCCCTTCAACGACACCGGGTCGATCCCCGCCCGCTCCAGCACCTCCCACGACGCCTCCAACAGCAACCGCTGCTGCGGATCCGTGGCCAGCGCCTCCCGCGGATTGATCCCGAAGAACGCCGCGTCGAACGCGTCGGCGTCATAGAGGAAAGCGCCCTCGTTGGCATAGCTGGTGCCCGGGTGATCGGGGTCCGGGTGGAACAGCGCATCCAGGTCCCAGCCGCGGCCAGTCGGAAACTCCCCGATCACGTCCTTCCCCGAGGCCACCAGGTCCCACAGCGTTTCGGGGGAGTTCGCACCTCCCGGGAAACGGCAGGTCATGCCGATGATTGCCACGGGATCGTCCACGTCGGCCCGCACCGCGAGGTGAGCACCGGAGGCTGCGTTCTCACCGGTCAGCCGGGTGCACAGATACTCCGCAAGCGCACGAGGCGTCGGATAGTCGAACACCAACGTCGCCGGCAACCGCAACCCCGTCACCACCGACAACCGATTACGCAACTCCACCGCCGTCAACGAATCAAAACCCAACTCCTTGAACGCCGCATCCACCCGCACCTCACCCAACGAACCAAACCCCAACACCACCGCCACCCCACCCCGCACCACATCCACCACCACACCCAACCGACCAGCCGCATCCAACCCCACCAACTCAGCCGCCAACCCCGAAGTCCCCGTCTCACCGGCCGCCATCCGGCGCGCGGTCCTGCCGGACACCAACCCCCGCAACACCGCCGGAAGATCCTGACGAGCCACCCCGACCGTGTCGACGGCGGCGGCGACGCAGAGAGAGTTGCCCTGCGCACAGGCGGCATCGAGCAGGCCCAGCGCCTTCTCGCTGGACATCGCGGTGATGCCCGAGCGGGACATCCGGGCCCGGTCCGTCGCGGCGAGCTTTCCGGTCAGCTCGCTGGACTGGGCCCACAGGCCCCAGGCCACCGACAGCCCCGGGCGGCCATGGGCCTGACGGTGGGCGGCGAGGGCGTCGCAAAAGGCGTTCGCCGCCGCGTAGTTGGCCTGGCCGGGGCTGCCCAGGACGCCGGCGGCCGACGAGAACATCGCGAACAGGGAGAGCGGAAGATCGGCGGTGGCGGCGTGCAGATGCGCCGCACCCATCGCCTTGGCCGCCCACACCCGGGCCAGCCGCTCGGGTGTCTGGGAGGTCACCACAGCGTCGTCGAGCAGCCCCGTGGCATGGATGACACCGGTCAACGGATGGTCGGCGTCGATCCCCGCCACGAGTTCGGCCACCGCCGACGCGTCCGTGACGTCCACGGCGGCGATCCGCACCCGTGCGCCCAACTCCTCCAAACGCGTGGCCAGTTCGCGGGCTCCCGGGGCGTCCGGCCCGCGACGGCTCACCAGGAGCAGATGGCCGACCTGCCAGGTGCGCACCAGATGTTCGGCCACCAGGCCCCCCAGGGTGCCGGTGCCGCCCGTCACCAGCACGGTGCCCTCGGGATCGAGCGCTACCGGGTCGTCCCGCCCCTCCGGACCGCTTTCGACGGAGGCGCGGATCAGCCGTGGCACCCACGCCCGTCCATCCCGCACGGCCAACTGCGGCTCGTCCAGGTCCACCGCCCGCGCGACGGCGTCCCGTACGTTGTCCGCGCTCGCATCGGCCGCCGAATCGAAGCCGAAGCCGAGGTCAAGGTCGAGGTCGAGGTCGAGGTCGAGGTCGAGCAGCAGGAAACGCCCCGGGTTCTCCGCCTGAGCGCTCCGCAGAAGACCCCAGAGCGCGGCGGCGGCCACATCCGTGCCGCTCTCTGTGTCGGCGACGGCCACCGCGCCACGTGTCACCACGACCAACCGGGCATCGGCAAGCCGTGGTTCGGCAAGCCACTGCTGCACCAGCACCAGAGCCCGTTGCGCCATCGCCAGACCAGCGGTCGCCAGGTCGGCCACGACATCGGCATCGGCGTCCGGGCGCGGGAACTCGGCGAGCACCACGGCCGGAACCGGCTTCCCGTCATCGAGCCCCGCGAGCAACGCCTCCAGACCCGGGCCGGCGCCCTCGGCCGCCAGCACTACCCAGCTGCCGCGATCAGCCACCGGCCCGCCGGTCCCCGTCGGCTGCGACAGTGGGGTCCAGTCCAGGACGAACAGACCGTCCACACCACGCGTTGCCCCAGCTCGCAACTGCTCTACGGCCGCCTGTCGCGTCACCAGGGAGTCGACCGTCAGAACGGGGTCGCCCACGGCATCGGCCGCCACCAGCCGCAGCCCGCGCTCACCCTCGGCACCGTCCCGATGCGGGGACAGCCGAACGCGTACGGTGCTGGCTCCAGCGGCCCACAGCGAGACCCCGTTCCAGGCGAACGGCAACCACACCTGGCCGCTGTCCCGCTCCTGGTCGGACCCCGTGTCGAGCAGGAGGGCCGGGTGCAGGGCCGCGTCGAGCAGCGCCGGGTGGATGCCGAATCCGTCCGCCTCGCCCGCCGCCTCGGGCAGCGCCACCTCGGCCAGCAGGTCCGCACCGTCCCGCCACACGGCGCGCAGCCCCCGGAACGACGGCCCGTACGCATACCCCGCCGCCGCGGAGCGCTCGTAGAACCCCTCCAGATCCACCGGTTGCGCACCCGCCGGAGGCCATGTCCCGCCCAGTCCCTCGGCCGACGGCTCCGCGCCTTCCAGTGCCGGGCTCAGCACCCCCTCGGCGTGGCACACCCAGCCCACCTCGGCGCCCGAGTCGACCTCGCCATCCGGACGAGAGTAGATCCGCACATCGCGCCGCCCGTCCTCCGCCGCGGCGCCCACCACCACCTGGATGCGCAATCCGCCTGACTCGGGCAGCACCAACGGCACTTGCAGCGCCAGCTCCTCGACCCCACCACAGCCGACCTCGTCGGCCGCTCGCAACGCCCACTCCACCAGCGCCGCGCCCGGGGCCAGGGCGGCGTCCGCCACGATGTGTTCGCCAAGCCAGCCGCCACCGCCACCGGCCGCGATGCGCCCGGTGAGCAGATGGGTGCTCCCATCAGCCAGCTCCACGGCGGCGCCCAGCAACGGATGGCCCGCGGCGACCAGCCCGAGGCCGCTGGGGTCACCGGTCGCGCCCGAGGCGTTCATCCAGTAACGCTGGTGCTGGAAGGCGTACGTGGGCAGATCGACCGTACGGGGGGTGGGGTCGGCCGGGAACGCCGCCTTCCAGTCCACCTCGACCCCGGCGACAAACGCCTGGCCGAGGGAATGGAGGAGCTGGACCTGGCCACCGTGATCGCGACGCAGGGTGGGAACAGCGACCGCGTCGGCACCTACTTGCTCGAAAGTCTCCTGCATTCCGATGGTCAGCACGGGGTGGGTGCTGGCCTCGATGAACACCCGATGCCCATCGGCCAGCAGCGCCTCGACGGCATCGGCGAACCGCACCCGCTCCCGCAGATTCCGCACCCAATAGTCCGCATCCAGGACGGATGCGTCGACTCGGCCGCCGGTCACCGTCGAATAGAACGCCACCTCATCCGCCCCACCCACAACCGGGCGAACACCGGCCAGAACCTCGTTCAACTCCTCGCGGATCTCATCCACCTGAGGACCATGCGAGGCGTAATCGACCTCGATCAGCCGCGCCCGCTCCCCCGCCTCCTGACACACCGCCACCACAGCGGCCACCTGGACCGGCGGACCCGAAATCACGGTGGAGGAAGGCCCGTTGACAGCCGCCACACCCACACCAGCGGCCCGACCCCCAAGCCCGGACAGCAACTGCCCCGCCCGCTCCTGACCCACACCCAGCGACGC
This sequence comes from Streptomyces sp. NPDC059455, assembly GCF_042750115.1. Classification (NCBI taxonomy): domain Bacteria; kingdom Bacillati; phylum Actinomycetota; class Actinomycetes; order Kitasatosporales; family Streptomycetaceae; genus Streptomyces; species Streptomyces sp. NPDC059455. Next base: position 40 of record NZ_JBHYVB010000172.1, on the reverse strand, counting down.
CATCGCCCCACCACCGGCCAACCGCCGCAACGCCCTGCTC
>NZ_JBHYVB010000171.1:0-25827 GCF_042750115.1 Streptomyces sp. NPDC059455 | reverse complement strand
ACGTGATCGGCTTCGACCCCCGCGGGGGGGGGCCGCGCCCCGGGCGTGCCGTGCCTTGTGCGCCCTGCCGCGCGCCGGACGGCCCCAGTAGGGTCGGCCCATGAGCGGGCGTACGGAGAACGGGGCGGCGCGGGCCGCCTATCTGGTGTTCGGGGCACGTGAGGTCGACGAGCCCGAAGCGGAAGGCGCCAGCGCCTACTGCCAGTTCGAGAAGGACTGGGACGCCCAGCTGGAGCGGTGCGGGCGGCTGGCCGCCGAGCGGGGCTACCGGCTCTCCGGCGGCTGTGTGATGTCGGTCGCCCAGCCGACCCTTCCCAGACTCCTGGAGTGGGCGGAGGACCCGGGCGCCGATGTGGTGCTGGTGGCCAGCGACCGCGTTCTGGAGCGGTTCCGGAAGACCTGGCCGGACTGGGACCGGGTGGTCGAGCGCCTGGCGGAAGCGGGTGCGCGGGTGGAGGCCGTGCCGTATGTTGAACCCGCCTATCCGGGCGAGGAGTTGCCGCGTCGCTAGCGCGAAGTTCCTTTTGTCGCGGAGTGGTTCGGTTCGTTTCCTCACCCGAGTGGTTCAGACCTCTTGTGGGGTCGCTCAAGGTTCCCTAGCCTCACGCATATTGTGCTGTGCGAAATATGCGTTGCATTACTTGCAACGCCAAATGGTTAAGGGTCCCTATGAAGTCGTCCCATCTCTCCGCTTCCCGGCTGTCCTCCCGTATCACCGTGCCCGTGGTGGCACTCGCCCTGGCCGGGCTGGCCGCGACCGGATGCGCCCCCTCCACCTCCGACAACAGCTCCAAGGAGGACGAGAAGAGCGGCAAGCTGCGGGTCTGGCTCTTCCAGGAGGTCAATAACGCGCCCAAGAAGAAGGTGATCGACGCGGCGGTCGCCGGCTTCGAGAAGGAGCACGATGGAACCGACGTCGAGGTGACCTACATTCCCATCGACACCCGGGCGCAGAAGATCAAGGCGGCTTTCAACGACCCCAAGAGCGCTCCCGACGTCATCGAGTTCGGCAACACCGACACCGCCGGCTATGTCAGGGACGGCGGGCTGCTGGACATCAGCAAGGAGTTCGGCGGCTGGGTCGACTCGACCAATATCGACCCCACCGCGAAGTACTCGCTGACCATCGGCGGCAAGGTCTACGGCGCCCCCCTCTTCGTCGGCGTACGGGCGCTGTACTACCGGACGGACGTCTTCAAGGAGCTCGACCTGGAGCCGCCGACCACCCAGGACGAGTTGATTGCGACCGCGAAGAAGATCCGCTCGGAGCGCCCGGATCTGTACGGTCTCGCGGTCGGCGGCGCCTACACCTACGGCGCGATGCCCTTCATCTGGGCCAACGGCGGCGACCTCGCCGATGAGAAGGGCAAGTTCGGCTCCAACGAGTACGAGGCGGCCATCGACAGCGCCGACGCCCAGAAGGGCGTGAAGGCGTACACCTCGCTCTTCGGCAACGACAACTGCCCGGCCGCCAAATGCGCCCAGTGGGGCGGCAACGACACCGTCGAGGCGTTCGCCTCGGGCAAGGCGGCCATGGCGATCGGCGGCGACTTCAACCGCCAGGCCGTCGAGGCGGGCAAGGTCAAGGGCAAGTTCAAGGTCGTGCCGCTGCCGGGCGTGAAGAAGGGCGACATCGCACCGGCCTTCGCGGGCGGCAACAACCTCGGGGTGCTCAAGAGCACCTCGCACCGCACGATCGCCGTGGACCTGCTCAAGACGCTCGCCGGGAAGCAGACCCAGCGCGAGCTCTACGACGCCATGGGCTTCCTGCCCACCTTCACCGATGTGCGCGGCGACGTCTCCCATAAGGACGCCTTCGTCAAGCCCTTCGTGAAGACCCTCAACGACAGCGCCAAGTTCGTGCCCACCTCGCCCGGCTGGGCGGCCATCGACGCGCAGCTCGTCCTGCCCACCATGTTCCAGGAGATCGTCAGCGGCCGTAAGAGCGTGCCGGCCGCCACCCAGGACGCCGCGAAGAAGATGGACGAGGCATTCGAGCAGTGAGCGCCGGCACCGCACAGCACGCCCGGCGAGCCCCCGCCAAGGGCCGCCGGTCCCGGCCGGGATCCACCGTCCCGGCCGGGCGCCGATCCGGGAAGGGCGCCCGGCGCGGCACCTGGACCCCCTGGCTCTATCTCGCCCCGGCACTCATCGTCCTGGGCGGGCTGCTCGTCTACCCCATCTACCAGCTCGGTCTGATCTCCTTCCTGGAGTACACCCAGGCGCAGGTCAGCGGCGGTGAAGCGACCACCTTCCAGGGGTTCGCCAACTACGCCGAGCTGTTCGGCGACGGCGAGTTCTGGAACGTCGCCGTCGCCACCCTGCTCTTCGCCGCCGTCTGCGTGGTGTCCACCCTCGCCGTCGGCTGTGCGCTGGCGGTGCTGCTGACGCGCGTACGGGCGATTCCGCGGCTGGCGCTGATGCTGGCCGCGCTCGGCGCCTGGGCCACCCCGGCGATCACCGGCTCGACGGTCTGGGTCTTCCTCTTCGACCCCGACTTCGGGCCGGTGAACAGGGTCCTGGTGTGGTTCGGCCTCTCCGGCTTCGAGGACTACTCCTGGACCTACGACCGCTACAGCGCCTTCGCCCTGGTGCTGTTCGAGGTCGTGTGGTGCTCGTTCCCGTTCGTCATGGTCACCGTCTACGCGGGCATCCGGGCCATCCCCACCGAGGTGCTGGAGGCCGCCGCCCTCGACGGCGCCTCCGCCTGGCGGATCTGGCGCACGATCATGGCGCCGATGCTGCGGCCGATCCTCGTCGTGGTGACCATCCAGTCCATCATCTGGGACTTCAAGGTCTTCACGCAGATCTACGTCATGACGAACGGCGGCGGGATCGCCGGCCAGAACATGGTGCTCAACGTGTACGCGTACCAGAAGGCGTTCGCGTCCTCGCAGTACAGCCTGGGCTCGGCGATCGGCGTGGTGATGCTGCTGATCCTGCTGGCCGTCACGCTGGTCTATCTGCGGCTGCTGCGACGCCAGGGAGAAGAACTGTGAGCCACTCGCGCGTCTCGCTGCGCATCCGCCGTCCCTGGCGCTTCGCCGCCGAGGCCACCGCCCTGATCGTGGCGGCCGTGGTCGCCTTCCCGCTGTACTGGATGGTGCTCTCGGCCTTCAAGCCCGAGGGGGAGATCCAGTCCACCGAGCCCCGGCCGTGGACGGGGTCCCCGTCGCTGGACTCCTTCCGGCGCGTCTTCGAGCAGCAGGACTTCGGGCGCTACTTCCTCAACAGCCTGTTCGTGGCCGGGGTGGTGGTGGTCGCCTCGGCGCTGATCGCCTTCCTGGCGGCCACGGCGGTCGCCCGCTTCAAGTTCCGCTTCCGCACCACGCTGCTGATCATGTTCCTGGTCGCCCAGATGGTGCCGATCGAGGCGCTGACCATCCCCATGTTCTTCCTGATGCGCGATCTGGGGGAGTCGGTGCCGGGGGTGGGGCTCAACACCCTGGGCTCGCTGATCCTGCCGCACATCGCCTTCTCGCTGCCCTTCGCCATCTGGATGCTGCGCGGCTTCGTCAAGGCGGTGCCCGAGGCGCTGGAGGAGGCGGCCTATCTCGACGGGGCCAGCCGCTCCCGCTTCCTGTGGCAGATCCTCTTCCCCCTCGTCTTCCCCGGACTCGTGGCGACGAGCGTCTTCTCCTTCATCTCCGCCTGGAACGACTTCCTCTTCGCCAAGTCCTTCATCATCAGCGCGACCGAGAACTCCACCCTTCCGATGGCGCTGCTGGTCTTCTTCAAGGACGAGGGGAACGACTGGGGAGGGATCATGGCGGCGTCCACCGTCATGACCATCCCCGTGCTGATCTTCTTCGTGCTCGTCCAGCGCCGGCTGGTCTCCGGCCTCGGCGGTGCGGTGAAGGACTGACGATGACTGACGCGGACTGACGAGTACTGAGGACTGACGAGTACTGACAAGAGCTGACGAGGAACTGACAGGGGAGCAGATGACTCACGACGCCGCGGGGCTGATCCCCGCGCCCCGCCATGACCAGAGCCGTCCCGGCCGCGCGGGCGCGCGGATCCACCCGCGGCGCACCGCCCTGGCCGCCGGGCCCGGCACCGAGGGGGTGGCGCGGCTGCTGCGCACCACCCTCGGCCAGGCGCTCGGCCTGTCCCTGCCGGACGGCGAGCCCGGCGGCGACGACACCATCAGCCTCCGGATCGACGCCGCGCTGGAGCCCGAGGGCTACCGGCTCACCGTGGCCGACGGCCGGGTGGAGATCGCGGGCGGCACGGCCGCGGGCGTCCACTGGGGCACCCAGACCCTCCGTCAGCTGCTGGGCCCCGACGCCTTCCGCCGCGCCCCGCTCAGGGGCGCGGAGACCGGCTGGGAGCTGGCGGAGCGGACGGTCGAGGACGCGCCGCGGTTCGCCTGGCGCGGGCTGATGCTGGACGTGGCCCGCCACTTCATGCCCAAGGACGGCGTCCTGGCCTATCTGGACCTGCTCGCCGCCCACAAGCTCAATGTGTTCCACTTCCATCTCACCGACGACCAGGGCTGGCGTGTCGAGATCCGCCGCTACCCGAAGCTGACCGAGATCGGCGCCTGGCGCGAGCGCACCAAGCTGGGCCACCGGGCGTCCCCGCTGTGGGACGAGCGGCCGCACGGCGGCCACTACACCCAGGACGACATCCGCGAGATCGTCGCCTACGCCGCCGAGCGGCATATCACCGTCGTGCCCGAGATCGACATCCCCGGACACTCGCAGGCCGCCATCGCCGCGTACCCGGAGCTGGGCAACACCGACGTCATCGACACCGCCTCCCTCGGAGTCTGGACCACCTGGGGCATCAACCCGAACGTACTCGCCCCCACCGACAACACGCTCCGTTTCTACGAACACGTGCTGGAAGAGGTCCTGGAGCTGTTCCCCGGCGCCTTCGTCCACATCGGCGGCGACGAGTGCCCCAAGGACCAGTGGAAGGCGTCCCCGGCCGCCCAGGAGCGCATCCGGGCCCTGGGCCTCGCCGACGAGGACGAGCTGCAGAGCTGGTTCATCCGACACTTCGGCCACTGGCTCGCCGAGCGCGGCCGCCGGCTGATCGGCTGGGACGAGATCCTCGAGGGCGGCGCGCCCGACGCCCCGCTGCCCGAGGGCGCCGCGGTCTCCTCCTGGCGCGGCTACGCGGGCGGGATCGCCGCCGCGCGGGCCGGCCACGACGTCGTCATGTGCCCCGAGCAGCAGGTGTACTTCGACCACCGGCAGGCCCCGGGCGAGGACGAGCCGGTCCCGATCGGCTATGTCCGCACTCTGGAGGACGTCTATCGTTTCGAACCGGTTCCCCCGCAGCTCACCGGCGTAGGAGCGGACCGGGTGCTGGGCGCCCAGGCCAATGTCTGGACCGAGGTGATGGAGGACCGCCGGCGGGTGGACTACCAGGCCTTTCCCCGGCTCGCCGCCTTCGCCGAGGTCGTCTGGTCGGCGCTGCCGCCCTCTCCCGAACGGGACTTCGAGGCGTTCCAGGGGCGCATGGAGGCACATTACGCGCGCCTGGACGCGCTCGGCGTGAGCTACCGGCCGCCCGCCGGGCCGCTTCCCTGGCAGCGGCGCCCCGGCCTTCTCGGACGCCCGCGCGAGGGGGCGCCCCCGATCGTGTGAGCCGCCCGTAAGGTGCGCACCGCGCTCCGCCGCCCCTGGGAGCGTAGTCCCACCGGCGCAAGGCCAAATCGCACAAGGGTCCCTGAAACGTGGCAATCCACTCCCGGCGGAGACGTCGTAAGAAACCCGTACCATTCCCCAGGTCAGGGACGGATCCACGGATCACGGACCCCCGCGACGGCGGGCTCGCAAGATGTGCCAGAGTTGCCACGTCCGGGCTGTCAGCACGTACCGTACGGCGCAACAGCCGGGACACCGGGGAAGGGGCAGCTGGGTTGACCACGCACGCACCGCAGGCGGCGCACACGGTGACGTTGCCGAGCACGCTCGACGAGGCCGTGGCGGCACTGGCCGCCATGCCCGCCGCCGTGCCCGTGGCGGGCGGTACCGATCTGATGGCCGCGGTCAACTCCGGCCTGCTGCGGCCCGCCGCGCTCGTCGGCCTCGGCCGGATCAGCGAAATCCGCGGCTGGCGCTATCTGGACGGGCACGCCCTCCTCGGCGCCGGACTCACCCACGCCCGGATGGGCCGCCCCGACTTCGCCGCGCTGATCCCGGCGCTGGCCGCGTCCGCGCGCGCCGCGGGGCCCCCGCAGATCCGCAACGCCGGCACCCTGGGCGGCAACATCGTCACCGCCGCCCCCACCGGCGACGCGCTGCCGGTGCTCGCCGCCCTGGAGGCCACGGTGATCATCGCCGGGCCCGAGGGGTCCCGCCGCGAGATCCCGGTCAGCCATCTGCTCGCCGGGGTCGATCTGCTGCGCCCGGGTGAACTCGTCGGATTCGTCCGGGTTCCGCTGCTGCACGCCCCGCAGACCTTCCTGAAGGCCACCGGGCGCACCGGGCCCGGCCGGTCCACCGCCTCCGTCGCCCTCGTCCTGGACCCCGCGCGGCGCGGGGTGCGCTGTGCCGTCGGCGCGGTCGCGCCGATGCCGCTGCGCCCCCTGGAGGCCGAGCGCTGGGTCGCCTCGCTCATCGACTGGGACGGCGACCGCGGCCATCTGGACCCGCAGGTCACGACCGCTTTCGGTGAGTACGTCGCCGCCGCGTGCATCCCCGATCCGCTGCCCCCGCAGGACGGCAGCGAGCCGGTCCCCCTGCCGCCTGCCGCGATCCACCTGAGGCGTACCGTGGCAGCCCTGGCCCGCCGAGCACTGGGGAGGGCACTCGCGTGAGTGATGAACAGCAGCCGCACCGGCCGGATCCGGGGAGCGGATGGCAGCCGATGCCGCACGGCCCGGAGTACGACGCCGAGTCGACGGCCTTCGTCCAACTGCCGCCCGAGTTCGCCCACCCGGACCCGACCGACCCCTCCGGCCGTTGGGACCCGCTCGCGGCGCCCGGCACGGGCTACGCGCCCCCGCCGATGGACACCGGGCACGGTGACCCGTCCCAGGGCGGCCACTGGCAGCCGTCCGGCCATGGCCAGGGCGCGCCCCACGACCAGGGCATGACCGGGCACTGGACCACCGCCGAGACCGATGGCGGCTACCTCTATGGCGGCCACCACGATCCCCAGCACGGCTCCGGCCAGTGGCCGATGCCTGCCGAGGACCAGCAGGGCCACCACCTGCCGAACACCGGCCACTGGCCGGCTCCGGCGGCCGAGGAGCCGGTGGACGACTGGCCGGTGCCCGCTCCGTCCGACGACGGCGCCGGCCGGCCCGTGCACACCAGCCAGTGGACCATCCCGGTCGCGGGCGACGAGGGTGTGGACGAGACCGGTGAGTACCGCGTCGACGACCACCCCGGCCCGGCCGCCCCTCCGTACGGCGGCCACGCGGACGGTCCCCAGGACCCGCAGACGACGGCCCAGTTGCGGATGCCCTTCGCCGGGCCGGCGCAGCCCCGGCAGCAGCCGCACCAGCCCCATCAACCGCACCAGCCGCACCAGCCCCATCAGCCGCACCAGCCCCATCAGCCGCAGCCCGGGCAGCAGCAGGGGCACTCCGGCCAGTGGTCGGTTCCGGCCGCCGACGAGGGCACGGAGGACTCCGGGGAGTACGCGGTCGAGGGCCACCCGAGCCCGGCCGCGTCCGCACCACCGGCCGCGCCCATGCCGCCGCCCGCCCGCCGCCGGCTGCGCATGCCCGACCGCGATGAACCGGCCGCGGACCCGGCGTGGCCGGGCCCCTCCGCCGGGGACTCGGGCGAGTTCACGACCGAGGGGCACCAGGGGCTGCGCACCCCGCCCCGCGGCACCCCGCCGCACGGCACGCCCTCTCACGGCACCCCGCCGCACGGCGGCCCCGCGCCCGAGCGGCCCGCCGCCGACGACCCCGGCTGGCGGCCCGGCGATCCCGGGGGCTCCGGCGAGTTCCCGGTCGACGGGCAGCACGCAGGGCGGGAGATCCCGCCGCACGGCAGCCCGGCCCCCGGCCTGCCCCAGGAGGCGTCCTGGCACGACGCGTTCGCGGACGACCGGTTGGCGGGCGCCCCCTTCGCGGGCGACACCCATGGGCACGCCCCGCACCCCGGCCCCGAGGACGGCGCGGGCCACACCGACGCCGCCGAGGCCGCGCCGGGCGCCGCCGAGGCCCCGGCCGAGGCGGTGCCGGACGACGCCGGGCCCGAGTTCACCGCTACCGCGGCCGGGTCCGAACCGGCCTTGGCCGAGGGCGAGTTCACGGAGGCGTCTGACGTTGCCGGAGGGGCTCCGGCCGACGCCCCCGAGGCCGCCGACACCCCCGTCGAGCCCCTTGCGGAGCCCCTCCTCGCCGAGGCCGCCCAGGCCGCGGACGAGGGCCCGAGCCACAGCGAGCATCCGCTCGCCTCGTACGTACTGCACGTCAACGGCGCCGACCGCCCCGTCACCGACGTCTGGATCGGCGAGTCGCTGCTCTACGTCCTGCGCGAGCGCCTCGGCCTCGCCGGGGCCAAGGACGGCTGCTCCCAGGGCGAGTGCGGGGCCTGCTCGGTCCAGGTCGACGGGCGGCTCGTCGCCTCCTGCCTGGTGCCCGCCGCCACCGCCGCGGGCAGCGAGGTCCGCACCGTCGAGGGCCTCGCCACCGGCGGACAGCCCTCCGACGTCCAGCGCGCGCTCGCCCAGTGCGGGGCCGTGCAGTGCGGCTTCTGCGTACCCGGGCTCGCGATGACCGTGCACGACCTCCTCGAGGGCAACCACGCCCCGACCGACCAGGAGACCCGCCAGGCGATCTCCGGCAACCTCTGCCGCTGCTCCGGCTACCGCGGCGTCCTCGACGCCGTCCGCGAGGTCGTCGCGGGCCGTGAGGCCGCCGACGAGGCGGAGGCCGAGGCGGACGAGGGACACGACGCCCACCAGGACCCGGCCCGCATCCCGCACCAGACGGGACCGCACGGCATCACCGGCAACGGGAGCGTCAACGGAAGCGGTAGCGGAAGGGCATCGGCATGACCGGAATCGCGGACGGCGCGGGCGCCGTCACCGCCACCCCCGCCGCCGGAACGCCCGTCCAGCCCCCGTCCACCATGGGCCTCGGGGTGTCCCTGCCGCCCACCGACTCGGCCGCCAAGACCTCGGGCACCTTCCCGTACGCGGCCGACCTGTGGGCCGAGGGGCTGCTGTGGGCGGCCGTGCTGCGCGCCCCGCACCCGCACGCCCGTATCGTCTCCATCGACACCAAACAGGCCGTCGACATGCCCGGCGTACGGGCCGTGGTGACCCACACCGACGTGCCCGGCGACGCCTCCCACGGCCGCCGGGTCGCCGACCGTCCGGTGTTCGCCAAGGAGCTGGTCCGCCACCACGGCGAGCCCATCGCCGCGGTCGCCGCCGACCACCCCGACACGGCCCGGCTGGCGGCCGCCGCCATCGCCGTCGAGTACGAGGTGCTGGAGCCGGTCACCGACCCCGAGCAGGCGTTCTCCGCCGAGCCGCTGCACCCCGACGGCAATCTGGTCCGCCACATCCCGCTGGCCTTCGGCGACCCGGACGTGGTCGGCGAGGTCATCGTCGAGGGGCTGTACCGCATCGGCCGCCAGGACCCGGCGCCCATCGGCGCCGAGGCGGGCCTGGCCGTGCCGCGCCCCGACGGCGGGGTGGAGATCTACACCGCCTCCACCGATCCGCACGCCGACCGCGACCTGGCCGCCGCCTGCTTCGGTCTTGAGCCGGAGCGGGTGAAGGTCGTCGTCACCGGCGTCCCCGGCGCCATGGGCGAGCGCGAGGACCCGGGGATGCAGCTGCCGCTCGGGCTGCTGGCGCTGCGCACCGGCCATCCGGTGAAGCTGGCCGCGACCCGTGAGGAGTCCTTCCTCGGCCACGCCCACCGCCACCCCACCCTGCTGCGCTACCGCCATCACGCGGACTCCCAGGGCAAGCTGGTCAAGGTCGAGGCGCAGATCCTGCTGGACTCGGGCGCCTACGCCGACTCCTCGGCGGACACGCTGGCCGCCGCCGTCTCCTTCGCCTGCGGCCCCTATGTCGTTCCGCACGCCTTCATCGAGGGCTGGGCGGTGCGCACCAACAACCCGCCCTCCGGCCATGTGCGCGGCGAGGGCGCGATGCAGGTGTGCGCCGCGTACGAGGGCCAGATGGACAAGCTGGCGGCCAAGCTGGGCCTCGACCCCGTCGAGATCCGCATGCGCAATGTGATGGCCACCGGCGATCTGCTGCCCACCGGACAGACCGTCACCTGCCCGGCCCCGGTCGCCGAGCTGCTGCAGGCCGTAAGGGACGCACCGCTGCCCACCCTCCCCAAGGACGACCCCGAGGAGGAGTGGCTGCTGCCGGGCGGCCTGGAGGGCGCGGGCGAACCGGCCGCGGTGCGGCGCGGGGTCGGCTATGCCCTGGGCATGGTCCACATGCTCGGCGCCGAGGGGAGGGACGAGGTCTCCACCGCCACCGTCAAGGTCACCGGGCCGGTGGCCACCGTCATCTGCGCGGCCGTCGAGACCGGCCAGGGCTTCACCACCCTGGCCCGCCAGATCGTCCAGGACGTCCTCGGTATCGAGGAGGTCCATGTGGCGCCCATCGACACCGACCAGCCCCCGGCCGGGCCCGCCTCGCGCGGCCGCCACACCTGGGTCTCGGGCGGTGCGGTCGAGCGCGCCGCGAAGATGGTCCGCACTCAGCTGCTGCAGCCGCTGGCACACACGTTCGGCATGTCCACCGAGCTGCTCAGCATCGCCGACGGCAAGATCACCTCGTATGACGGGGTGCTCAGCACCACCGTCGAGGAGGCTCTGGAGGGCAAGGAGCTGTGGGCCACCGCGCAGTGCCGTCCGCACCCCACCGAGCCGCTGGACGAGACCGGCCAGGGTGACGCCTTCGTCGGGCTCGCCTACTGCGCGGTGCGCGCCGTGGTGGACGTCGACATCGAGATCGGCGCGGTACGGGTCGTCGACATGACGGTGGCCCAGGACGTGGGCCGGGTCCTCAACCCGCGTCAGCTGAGGACCCGTATCGAGGCGGGAGTCGCCCAGGGCATCGGCGCGGCGCTCACCGAGAACCTGCGCACCTCACGCGGGGTGGTCCGGCACCCGGACCTGACCGGCTACGCCCTGCCGACCGCCCTGGACGTCCCCGACGTCCGCATCGTCAAGCTGGTCGAGGAGCGGGACGTGGTGGCGCCGTTCGGCGCCAAGGCGGCCAGCGCGGTGCCGGTGGTCACCACCCCGGCGGCGGTGGCGGCGGCGGTCCGCGCGGCCACCGGCCGTCCGGTCAACCGCCTCCCGATCCGCCCCCAGGCGGCGGTGGTCAACCGAGGCTAGGGCGCCCGCGGGCGGGCCCGCCGCCCGCGCCTCGCCGTCCGCGGCGCGGGGTTGTCAGAGACGTGTAGGCACGGGATTGTCCGAGACGTGTAACAGAGGGATCCTTCCCCGCCCCGACTCCATCCTCATGTTTGCGAAAGCGACACAGGAGACATGGGGAGCGAGGCGGACATGGCGCGGCACCGGATCATGGGGGCGAACGGCCGAATACTGGCGGCGGCGTTCGGTGTGATGGGGGTAACCGCCCTGGCCGCCGTGTGGACCGCCCAGTCCGGAACCGCCGAGGCGGACCCGGGTGCGTCCCCGACGCCGAAGCCGATCGTGGGCCAGACCTCCAAGCCGGACCCCAAACTGCCCGACCCCGTGGTCAACATGGACATAGCCCACGCCTCCGACAAGGGCGCCAAGGGCGTCAACATCACGATCGACGACGGTCCGGATCCGACCTGGACCCCGCAGGTGCTCCAGGTGCTCAAGGCCAATGGCGTCAAGGCCACCTTCTGCATGGTCGGTCCGCAGGCCCAGGCCCATCCGGACCTGGTCAAGGATGTGGTCGCGGACGGGCACCGGCTGTGCGACCACTCCATGTCGCACGACACGACGATGGGCACCAAGTCATCCGCCTACCAGTCCAAGGAGATCCTCGACGCCCAGCAAATGATCACCAAGGCGTCAGGGGGCGTCAAGCCGCTCTACTACCGTGCCCCGGGTGGTGCGTTCACCCCGTACAGCCGTCAGATCGCCGCCGCGCAGGGCATGCGGCCGCTGGGCTGGAACGTGGACTCCAAGGACTTCAAGCAGCCGGGGGTCGACACCATGGTCAACACCGTCAAGAACGAGATCTCCAGCGGCCCCACCGTGCTCTTCCACGACGCGGGCGGCGACCGCGGCCAGACGGTCGAGGCACTGCGCCAGGTCCTGCCGTGGCTGAAGGAGCAGGGGTACAGCTTCGGCTTCCCGGTGCGCTGATCAGGGAGACAGAGCGCCCGCACCGCTGAGCCAGTGCCGGGTCCGTCACCGGCGGACGCCATCCGCCCGCCAGCGCCGCGTCCGTCACCGGCGGACGCCATCCGCCCGCCGGTGATTGGACACTCCGCTCAGGCCGGGGGCCGACCCGTCAGAGCGGGCTCGCGCTCGCCCTCGGCGGCGAACGGGCACTGCCAGTCAGCGGGCTTCGGGCGGCCGGAGTAGCGGCGGGCCTCGGAGAGCTCCTCGTACTCGAGCAGATTGGGGTTTATGTCGCCCTGGAGCTGGATGTCCTGCTTGCGGATCTTCTCCGCGAGCCGGTCCCACATCTTGGCGCCCTTGATGCGGTCGAACTGCTCATGCGAGTTGAAGGCCAGCATCGGGAAGGGAGGACGGCGGCCCCAGCGGCGGTGGGTCTCGTGCAGACCGATGACGAAGAAGGGGTGACCGGCGACGCTGTAGGCGAACTCCCTGGCCTGCGGATCGGACGAACAGGCCTCGGCCCAGCGATAGGACCTTGAGTCCTGTTCGTGGAGTAGCTGGAGCTGTTCCCACAGCAGCTCCTCGAACCGCAGCTCATCCACCCCGCGAGGCTGCTCGAAGGTCGCGATGAAGCTCGTGAACGACCGGTGGCTCCAGTCGGCCGAGTCCACGAAATCCGCGAGATCGAGTGCCATCAGCCGGGCCGAATCGTCGGACCCCATCAGGTCGTAGTGACGATGGGTGATGCCGCCCTTGCGCCAGGCGGACCGTCCCGCCAGGCAGGCGAACCGGTCCCCCAGAATGAACCGCTCCACCTCGTCCGTTGCGTCCACTGTCATGGCCAGCCTTCCTTCCAACTACGTGCCTCCGCGCTGGGAGCTCATCTCCTTCTCCACATGAAGGCGCCCACCCTGCTCACCTGCCTAGGAGAGCAGGAGAACGAGATGGGGCGCCTGGCTGAATTGTGATCGTTGAGGGCCCATTCGGCGAAATCGGGGCGGGGGGGGGGGGCCCCGGGGGGGGGCCCCGCCCCCCCCCCCCCCCCCCCCCCCGCCCCCCCCCCCCCGGGCGGCGCCCCGCCGCGCCCCCCCCCCCCCCCCCCCCCGAGGGAGCGGCCCCGACCCGGGCCCTGAGCCCCGGCCCTTCAGCTCCGGGCGCGGTCCAGCGCCGCGGCCACCACCGGGCCGATCCGGTCCAGGGACTCCTCCCGCATCATCCGGTAGTGGTGATCGGGGACACCGTGCACCACCAGGGCGCCGTCCACGGAGGAGAGCCAGGCGTCCGCCACATGCAGCGGATCGCGCCGGTAGCCGGGGATCTCCGCCATGGCCCGGAACAGCAGCATGTCGCCCTGGAACCGCTCGGGCGTGAACTTCCGCATCAGCTCCTGGTCGTTGAGCAGGATGTCGAGCAGCGGGAAGCTGGTCTCGCCCTCCAGCAGCCGGGTGGGCAGCCCGGTCTCCCGGCAGAGGTCGGCCACCAGGTCGGCGGTGCCGTCGGCCCCGTCGGGGTGCGCTTCCAGCCAGCCCGGGGCGAAGATATCGCCGCCCCCGATGTCGTCGAGCAGCACCCCCAGCCACTGGCGCTTGCTGAGCTCGGGCGCATCGGGCAGCGCCTGGGCGTTGTCGGGGTAGGCGTCGACCACGGCCAGCGTGGCGACCTCCTCGCCCCGCGCCTGCAGCCGGGTCGCCATGGCGTGGGCGATCAGCCCGCCGAAGGACCAGCCGAGCAGATGGTACGGACCGGTCGGCTGGACGGCCCGGATCTGCTCCAGATAGTCGGCGGCCATCTCCTCGACGCTCGCCGGGAGGACGTCCGGTTCGGTGAGACCGCGCGCCTGGAGGGCGTACACCGGCTGGTCCGGGGCGAGATGGCGGAGCAGTCCGGTGTACGACCAGCCGAGACCGCCGCCGGGGTGGACGCAGAACAGCGGCGGGCGGGCCCCCTCGCCGCGCAGCGGCAGCAGGATGTCCAGCGGCTGCTGCGGGTGCGCCTCGGCCGGGCCCGCGGCGTCCAGGCGGGCCACCAGCCGGGCGACGGTCGGCGCCTCGAAGAGGTCGCGCATCGACAGCTCGGTGGCCAGCGCGGCGCGGGCCTGGCTGGCCAGCTTGGAGGCGAGCAGCGAATGGCCGCCGAGCAGGAAGAAGTCGTCGTCGACGGTGACGTCGTCGACGCCCAGGACCTCGCCGAAGAGCGCGCACAGCGTCTCCTCGCGCGGGGTGCGGGGCGCGCGCCCGCCCGTGGTGGCCTCGAAGGAGGGGGCGGGCAGCGCGTCGCGGTTCAGCTTGCCGTTGGCGGTCAGGGGAAGGGCGTCGAGGATCACGAACGCGCTGGGCACCATGTGCTCGGGCAGCACCTCGCCCAGCGCCTCGCGGGCCGCGGAGACGTCCGGCGGGGTGTCCCCGGCGGCCGTCACATAGCCGACCAGCCGCTGGTCGCCGGGCCGGTCGGCGCGGACCGCCGCGGCGGCCTCGGCCACCTGAGGGAGCGCCCGCAGCGCCGCCTCGACCTCGCCCAGCTCGACGCGGAAGCCGCGCAGCTGGACCTGGTCGTCGGTGCGGCCCATGTACTCGACGTCGCCGTCCGGCCGCGTACGGGCCAGGTCGCCGGTGCGGTACATCCGGGTGCCGGGCGGACCGTAGGGGTCGGCGACGAAGCGCTCGGCGGTCAGGGCGGCCCGGTTGAGGTAGCCGCGGGCCAGCTGCGCCCCGGACACGTACAGCTCGCCGGTGACCCCGGCCGGGCAGGGCTTCAGGGCGGTGTCGAGGACGTACATCCGGGTGTTCCACACCGGCCGGCCGATCGGCACCGGGCCCTCGCCGCCGGGCGCGGAGGGGTGGTGGGCGATCTGGATGGTGGTTTCGGTGGGCCCGTAGAGGTTGTTCAGCGGCACGCCGGGGAACCGCTCGTGGAACCGCTCTGCGGTCTCGCGCGGCAGCGCCTCACCGCCGCTGAAGGCCCGGCGCAGGACGCCCGCGCACGCGTCGGCGGCGCCCGGCTCGGCGAGGAACGCCTGGAGCATCGACGGCACGAACTGGAGCGTGGTGATGCCCTCCTCGCGCACCGTGCGTACCAGGTACGCCGGGTCCTTGTGGCCACCGGGCTTCGCCACCACCAGCGTGGCGCCGCTGAGCAGCGGCCAGAAGAACTCCCAGACTGAGGCGTCGAACCCGGCCGGGGTCTTCTGGAGCATCCGGTCCCCGGGGGCGAGGCCGTAGGCGCCCTGCATCCACTCCATGTTGTTGGCCACGGCCCGGTGGGGCACGAGGACGCCCTTGGGGCGACCGGTGGAGCCCGAGGTGTAGATGATGTACGCGGGGTGCTCGGGGTCGATCGCCACCGCCGGGGCGGAGCCGCCCGCGGCGTCGTCGGTGCCCGTGAGGTCCACGACGTCCAGCAGCAGCCGTCCCACGCCGTGGCGCGCGGGCAGCGCACCGGCGCTGTCGGCTCGGGTGACCACGAGCGCGGGGCCCGCGTCGTCGAGCATGTACGCCAGCCGCTCGGCCGGGTAGTCCAGGTCCAGGGGCAGATACGCGGCCCCCGTCCTCAGCACCGCGATCAGCGCGATGACCAGGTCCGCGGAGCGGGGCAGGGCCACGCCGACGGTGCGCTCGGGCCCGGCACCGCGCGCGATGAGCACCCGGGCCAGCCGGTTGGCCGCCCGGTCCAGCTCCGCGTAGCTGAGCACGGTGTCATCGCAGACCAGGGCCTGGGCGCCGGGGGTCCGGGCGGCCTGGGCCGCCAGCAGCTCCGGGAGGGTGGCGCCGGAGGTGGGGTGCGCCGTGTCGCCCGGCGCGCCCAGGACCCGCCGGCGCTCCTCGGCGGACAGCAGCTCCAGCGAGCCGACGGTGCGCTGCGTGTCGGAGGTGTCGGAGAGGGTGCGCAGCAGGCCGAGATAGCGCTCCCGGTGGCCGATGAGCGCGTCCTCGGTATAGAGGTTGGAGTTGGCGTTGAGGTCGATCCGGATACCGGTGCCGTCGGACCGGTCGTATCCCATGATCGAGAGGTCCTCGACGGTGCCGTTGGAGAGGTTGTGCGCCTTGACCCGGTGACCGGCGAAGTGGAAGTCGTAGTCGTACGTCATGATGTTGACGTGCGGGCCGAGCAATCCGTTTCCGCCGTCCGGGAGTCGCAGATCCCGGGCCAGGTCGATTCGGCGGTAGCGCTGATGCCGAAGGGCCTGCCTGACTTCACGTGAGATCTGCCGGACCAGCTCCCGTATTCGCATATCTGCGCGCACCTGGATGCGCAGCGGCACCACATTGGCGAACATCCCGGGAATAGCGCGGGAAGTGGCATCGGTACGGCCGGATACGGGCAGCGTCAGAATGATGTCCGATTTACCGGTCAATCGGTGCAGATACAGCGCGGTTGCCGCAATGATCATAGCGGACCAGTGGGTGGCGTATTTACGCGCGGCGGCCCGCAGCTCGACCGCTTCCGCCTCGGTCAGGTAGGCGGTCTGGCGGTGGACGGTGGAAAGTTCCCTGGTGGGGTGGGTGGAAAGCCGCGCCGGGCGCGGGGAATCACCGAAGTGTTCCAGCCAGTACGCCCGGTCTTTGGCGAAATCCGGTGAGGTCCGGTATTCCGCGTCCAGGTCGAGCATCGCCCGCAGGGGGGCGAAGACCGTTTCCCCCTCGGCCGGGTCGGTCCCCTCGACGAGCGCGGTGTACACCTCGGCGGTCCGCCGGCCCAGCAGGGCGGCCGAGCCGGCGTCCGAGACGATGTGGTGGGTGCCCTGGTACCAGAGGAAGCGCTCGGCCTCCACCTTGATCAGGGCGAAGGAGAACGCCGGGTGGTCGCCCAGCCTGAGCGCCCCCGTGGCCAGGTCGTTCTTCATCCACCGCTCGGCCGTGGCCCAGGGGTCGTCCTCGGCGCTGAGGTCAAGCTTCGGGAGCTCCCAGTCGGTCACCGGGTCAAGGGCCTGCCAGGGCTCCCCGTCGTCCTCGCCGACCCGGATGTTGTAGGGCTCGGCCTCCGCCACGGCTCTGCGCAGGGCCCGCTCGAATAGCTCGGTGTCTATCGGTCCTTGTATCTCCAGGTACTCACCGACCCGGAAGGTGGTGCTCTCCGGCGGCTCCAGCTGCTCTATGAACCAGATTTCACTCTGGCCGGTCGAGAGCGGCAGACGGGCGGCCGGTATGGCGGGCTGCACATTTCCCCCACTGAGAATGGGACCACGATCGAAGAATGTGCCCGCCGACCGGGAGTAGTTTTCCGCACGGTCACAGGCACCACACGCGACCCTATGAGACGGAATTGCACTCAGTGCGGGGGTCACGAGACCGTTCGGTGGCGAGACTGTGAAAATCGCCGAGCCCTAGGTGTTTACCTGGAGTATCCGCGATGGCTCAACGGCATGGGCGCGTGCACGAGCATGCGCCCTACGGGTGCAAGTGTCCAGAGGGTGTCGGGGAGTTCACCGAGCGGCAACCCAATGCGCGGACGCCGAGTGAGGCGCCCGCGCCGGGGTGTGGAGGCCGTGGCGGGAATCGAACCCACGTAACTCGATTTGCAGTCGAGCCCCTCAACCACTCGGGCACACGGCCGATGTCGTGCCTACGTTCTCGACGATAGGACCGAGGTGGGGCGGGCACAACGGAGCGGCGGGGGCTGCCATACGACTGACACACTGCGTTCACGGCCCGCCGGGCGACGCCCAGGCCCCCTCATGGCGTGGGCGCGCGCCCCGCCTTTACTCCGCGGGGCGCTGCGCCAGGAAGTCCTCGACCACCTGGCGGAAGAGGTCCGGCTCGTCGACCCACGGATAGTGGCCCACCCCGGGCAGCGGCCGCGCCCGGCCGTTCGGGAAGGACTCGGCCACCAGCTCCCCGGCCCGCATCCCGGTCACCGCGTCCCGGTCGCCGGTGATCGCCAGTACCGGGCACGGCACCTCGCGCAGCCGGGCCAGCACCGCGCGCCGCCCCGCCTCGTCGACGCCCTGCCAGAAGCCGGCCCGCGCCACTCGCCCCAGCTGCTCGCCCTCGCTCTCGGCGTGCGCCCGCTGGGGCTCCTCCCAGCGGCCGTACGCCATGGGGGCGGCCTGGAGCAGCAGCCTGCGCATCTCGGGGAGGTCGGTGGTGTCGGG
This sequence comes from Streptomyces sp. NPDC059455, assembly GCF_042750115.1. NCBI lineage: Bacteria > Bacillati > Actinomycetota > Actinomycetes > Kitasatosporales > Streptomycetaceae > Streptomyces > Streptomyces sp. NPDC059455. Next base: position 7,497 of record NZ_JBHYVB010000171.1, on the reverse strand, counting down.
CAGCAGCTGCACCGCCGTGTACGCCTCCTCCCACCAGGGCTCGTCGGCGCGGGACTCGAAGATCTCCCGGGCGTCCTCGGGGAGTTCGCCCTGAAGGCGGGCGCCCGGACTGACCAGGATCAGCCGGCTGAGCCGCTCGGGGTGGGCGGCCGCGTACGCCTGGGCGGTGGCGGCGGCCGCGTCATGGGCGAGCAGCGGGAAGCGGACGAGGTCCAGATGGCGGCGGAGCGCCTCGAGGTCCTCGGCGAGCCCGGGGAAGGCGTAGCCGATGGGGTCGAAGGCCGGCGGGGAGTCCCCGGTGCCGCGGCTGTCGGGGATGAGGAGGGTGTGGTGGGCGTTCAGCCCGCCGAGGTCGCCCAGATACGCGGCGTCCCGTCCCGGCCCGCCCGCCAGGCAGATCAGCGGTGGCCCCGCCGAGCCGTCCCGGGCCTCCAGGACGCGGTAGGCCAGCTCGGTTCCGTCGTACGAGGTGTAGTGCGGCATGGGGTCAGCTTGCCCCAGCTTTGTCATCTTGACCGTGCTTGACCGGGTGTCCTCGCGCACCGGGTGTGGCGCCGGGCGGTATGTCCCGTGGCGTCGGGCCGTATGTTTCGTGGCGCCGGGCCGTGGGGCGGCTCCGGCCCGGCCCAGTGGTCCGGCTCAGTCGTCCGGCCCAGTGGTCCGGCTCCGTGGCGTGGTGGCCCGGGTGACGCAAAAGCGCCGGTAGGGGCGATCTTGTGGGGCCCCAAATCCCGCTTATGGTTTCGGTCTCGGGCTCCGTATGATGCGAGCGTGTTCGATTCCCGGCACATCAAGACGTTCCACGAGGTGGTGCGCTCCGGCTCCTACTCCGGGGCCGCCCGCGCCCTCGGCTACACCCAGCCGGCCATCACCCAGCAGATGAAGGCGCTCGAACGGGCCGTGGGCAGTCCGCTGTTCATCCGGGTCGGCCGGGGGATGCGGCTCACCGAGGCGGGGGAGACCCTCGCCCGGCACGCCGACACCATTCTGACCAGCATCTCCACCGCACAGCAGCAGATGAGCGCCATCACCCGGCTGCGCTCGGGCCAGGTGCGGATCTGCGCCTTCCCCAGCGCCAACGCGACCCTCATCCCCGAGACCATGGCCCGGCTCGCCGCCGCCCATCCGGGGGTGCGGGTGGAGCTGCTGGAGGGCGAGCCGCCGGATTCGCTGGGGCGGGTGGTGCGCGGGGAGTGCGACATCACCCTCGCCTTCACCTATCCCGGGCTGCGCGAGGAGACCCCCGCCGAGCTGGTGGAGATCCCGCTGCTGGAGGACCAGCTGACGGTGCTGCTGCCGACCGGCCATCCACTGGCCCGGCGGCGGTCGGTCAAGCTGGCCGAGCTGAGCGAGGAGCGCTGGATCGCCGGATGTCTGCGGTGCCGCGCCAACTTCCTGCACGAATGCGCCGAACAGGGCTTCGCCCCGGACATCGCCTTCACCACCGACGACAATCTGGTGGTGCAGAGCATGGTCGCGGCCGGGCTCGGCGTGGCGATGATGCCGGGCCTGGTGCTGTCGTTCCTGTGCCACCAGAAGGTCACCGGGCGCGCCCTGGACCCCGCCTCGCGCCGCCATGTCTCGGCGTACGTCCTCCGCGAGCACCTGGGGATACCGGCCACCGCGCGGGTGCTGGAGGAGCTGAAGACGGTGGCCGGGAACCGGGTCGGATGCTGACCCCTTACCCATAAGCGGAGCTTGGGGACGGCTCAACAACCTGTCGTTGGACGTGATGGTGCGAGCGGCAGGACGCTGCCACCATGACCACCCCGACCGCGTATCCGTCCTCCCGTCTTCTCACGGCACGCCTCGGCGCGTTCGTCGGCGACGTCCGTGAGGCCGTCGGCCGGGGCCTGGCGCCCGATGTGACCGCCTATCTGGTGGGCGAGCGGCTCGCGTCCCACCTCGGCGCGGACGATCTGCTCACCCCCGGGCAGCGCGAGGGCCACCCCGACCGCTACCGCCAGCACATCCTGCACGCCGAGCCCGACGGCAGCTTCTCGATCGTCGCGCTGGTGTGGCTGCCCGGCCAGCGCACGGCGATCCATGACCATGTGTCCTGGTGTGTGACCGGCGTCCATGAGGGCGAGGAGCACGAGCGGCGCTACCGCCTCGTCCCGGACGGCCCTGGCTCGCGGCTGATCGCGGTGGAGGACGTGGTCAACCCGCGCGGCGCGGTGTGCGGATTCGCGCCGCCCGGAGATATCCACAGGGTGTGGAACGCCTGCGGGACGAAGGCGATCTCGATCCATGTCTACGGGGCGGACATCGCCCGCCTGGGCAGCAGCGTCCGGCGGGTCTACGACCTCCCGACGGCGGACGACCACCTGGCGACGGCGGATGGCCACCTGGCGACGGCGGATGGTCACCTTCCGACGGCGGACGCCCATCTCCCCACGGCGGACGGCCAGTGACGCTGACCGCCGCGCCCGGCCGGGCGCGGCAGGCTGCCGGATGGCGGCCGCCCGCCCCGGCGTACGGGCTCGGGCTGGCCGCGGCCGGGGTCGGGGCCGCCTGGGGTGTCCACCGGCTGCTCCCCGCCGTCCCCCTGCTGACCGCCGCCGTGGTGCTGGGCATCGTCGCCGCGCATCTGCCGGGGGCGCGCGGCCTGGTCCGGGGCGTCTGCCGGGCCGGGCTGTCGCTCGCCGGGAAGCGGCTGATGCGCCTGGGCATCGTGCTGCTCGGCCTCAAGCTCAGCCTGAACGATGTGCTGGGCCTGGGCTGGGCCACCGTGGCGATGGTCCTGGGCGTGGTCGCCGCCACCTTCTGCGGCACCTGGTGGCTCGGCCGCCGGATGGGGCTGAGCGGCGACCAGCCGCTGCTGATCGCCACCGGCTACTCGATCTGCGGGGCCTCCGCGATCGGCGCGGTGAGCGAGGTGTCGGACAGCGATGAGCGCGATGTGGCCACCTCCGTGGCGCTGGTGACGCTGTGCGGCACGCTCGCCATCGCCGTCCTGCCGCTGCTCCAGCACCCCTTGGGACTCGGCGACGAGGCGTTCGGCCGGTGGGTGGGGGCGAGCGTGCACGACGTGGGCCAGGTGGTGGCCACCGCGCAGACCGCCGGGCCGTCGGCGCTGGGCGACGCGGTGCTGGTCAAGCTGGTGCGGGTGGCCCTGCTCGCCCCGCTGGTCGCGGTGCTCGCGACATCCGTACGGGCGCGGGCGCGCGCCAAGCAGGCGGAGGGCGAGCAGGTGGAGGGCGAGGAGACGGAGCGGCGGCGGCCGCCGCTGGTGCCGCTCTTCGTCCTGGGCTTCCTCGCGATGACGGCCCTGCGCAGCACGGACGTCCTGTCCACCGCCGTGCTGGACAGCGCCGCCACGGCCCAGGAACTCCTCCTCGCCGCCGCCCTCTTCGGCCTGGGCAGCGCCGTCCACCTGCCCTCCCTCACCCGCACCGGCGCCCGGGTCGCCGCGCTGGGGCTGTGCGCGTGGGTGGTGATCGCGGGTGCGTCGTACGGGGGCGTCCTGCTCACCACGTAGGGCGGCGGATGTACCTAGGCCCAGCGGCCGAGCGCGGCTCCGTCCCGCGACAGGTGTGACATCCCGGAACGCCACTTACCCTGACGCCATGACCCCTCGCGACCCCCTCGACGCCGGTGCCGCCGACGCCGCCGTCACGGACAGCGCCCTACCACCCCAGGCGGCCGCCGCCTCCGCCGTCCACCCCGAGCCGGCAGCCGGAGCCCTGGGTCCGGCGGCAGCCGGTGACCTGGACCCGGCGGGCGACGGTGACACCGGCGACACCGTACTGGGGAGGCGCTACCGCGCCCTCACCCTCGGCATCGTCACCGTCGTCTCCCTCATCGCCTTCGAGGCGAGCGCGGTCAACACCGCGATGCCGGTCGCGGCCCGCGCGCTGGACGGGGTCGAGCTCTACGCGTACGCCTTCTCCGCCTACTTCACCGCGAGCCTGTTCGCGATGGCCCTGTCAGGGGAGTGGTGCGACCGCAAGGGGCCGCCGGCGCCGCTGTTCGCCGGGATCGCGGCGTTCGCCGCCGGGCTGCTGGTGGCCGGTTCCGCGCAGACGATGTGGATGTTCGTGGGCGGGCGCGCGGTGCAGGGCATAGGCGGCGGGCTGGTGATCGTCGCGCTGTACGTGGTGGTGGGCCGCGCCTATCCGCAGCGGCTCCAGCCCGCCGTGCTGGCGTCCTTCTCCGCCGCCTGGGTGCTGCCGGTCATCGTCGGCCCGCTCGCCGCCGGAACCGTCACCGAACACGCGGGCTGGCGCTGGGTGTTCCTCGCCATTCCGGTGCTGGTGCTGCCGCCGCTCGCGGTGATGCTCCCCGCCCTGCGCGCCCTGCCCCCGAGCGACCTCTCCGCGGGCATGAACCGCCGCCGCATCCTGCTGGCGCTCGCCGTCGCGGTGGGCGCCGGGCTGCTGCAGTACGCGGGCCAGGACCTCAACTGGCTCTCCCTCGTCCCGGCCGCCGCCGGGCTCGCCCTGATCGTCCCGTGCGTACTGCGGCTGCTGCCCAAGGGCACCTTCCGCGCCGCCCGCGGACTGCCGTCGGTGATCCTGCTGCGCGGCGTGGCGGCGGGGTCCTTCCTGGGCGCGGAGAGCTTCGTCCCGCTGATGCTGGTGACCCAGCGCGGCCTGTCCGCGACCGCCGCCGGGCTCTGCCTCACCGGCGGCGGCCTCACCTGGGCCCTGGGCTCCTACACCCAGAGCCGCCCCCGCCTGGAGCCGTACCGCGAACGGCTGATGGGCCTCGGCCTGCTCCTCATGGCCGTCTCCATCGCCATGGTGCTCCTGGCCCTCATCGACTCCGTCCCCGCCTGGATCGTGGCCGTGGCCTGGGTGATCGGCGGCTACGGAATGGGGCTGGCCATCTCCAGCGGGAGCGTGCTGCTGCTGAAGCTCTCCCGCCCGGAGGACGCGGGCAGCAACTCCGCCTCCCTCCAGGTCTCCGACGCGCTCGGCAACATCACGCTGGTCGGCCTCAGCGGTGTCCTCTTCGTCACCTTCGGCGGTGGCGACATCGCCCCCACCGGCACCGCGGCCACCCACCAGCCGGCCGCCTTCGGGGCGGTCTATGTGGCGATGACGGCGGTGGCGCTGGTGGGCGCCTGGGTGACGACGCGGTTGCGGCCCGAAGTCGATTAGCGCCGTGTGGCGCGGACGGGATGTGAGCCTGATCCCACCCTCGGGTGGGATCCGCACGTACCCCGGAGCGTGAAGCACGGCACCGGTAGGCTGACGCGGTTCCCGATCGACCCCGCCGAGTCAGCCCGACGGAGACCGTGAGTACTACTGCCGCCTCCACCAGCCATCACCTCTCGCCCGCCTTCCCCGGCCGGGCGCCTTGGGGTACCGCGAGCAAGCTGCGCGCCTGGCAGCAGGGCGCGTTGGACAAGTACATCCAGGAGCAGCCGCGGGACTTCCTCGCGGTGGCGACCCCCGGCGCCGGTAAGACCACCTTCGCCCTCACCCTCGCCTCCTGGCTGCTGCACCACCACGTCATCCAGCAGGTGACGGTCGTCGCGCCGACCGAGCACCTCAAGAAGCAGTGGGCGGAGGCCGCCGCGCGGGTCGGCATCAAGCTGGACCCGGAATACAGCGCGGGCCCGCTGAGCCGCGAGTACCACGGCATCGCCATCACCTACGCGGGCGTCGGCGTCCGGCCCATGCTGCACCGCAACCGGATCGAGCAGCGCAAGACGCTCGTCATCCTCGACGAGATCCACCACGCCGGCGACTCCCGCTCCTGGGGCGAGGCGTGTCTGGAGGCGTTCGAGCCCGCCACCCGGCGGCTGGCCCTCACCGGCACCCCGTTCCGGTCCGACACCAACCCCATCCCCTTCGTCACCTACGAAGAGGGCAACGACGGCATCCGGCGCTCCTCCGCCGACTACACCTACGGCTACGGCAACGCGCTGGGGGACGGCGTCGTCCGCCCCGTCATCTTCCTCTCCTACAGCGGCAACATGCGCTGGCGCACCAAGGCGGGCGACGAGATCGAGGCACGGCTCGGCGAGCCGATGACCAAGGACGCCGTCTCCCAGGCATGGCGCACCGCGCTCGACCCGCGCGGCGACTGGATGCCCAACGTGCTGCGCGCCGCCGACCAGCGGCTGTCCGAGGTCCGCAAGGGCATCCCGGACGCGGGGGCGCTCGTCATCGCCTCCGACCAGGACTCGGCCCGCGCCTACGCCAAGCTGATCCGCGAGATCACCGGCACCAAGGCGACGCTGGTGCTCTCCGACGAGGCGGCGGCGTCCCAGCGGATCGAGGACTTCAGCCACTCCGACGACCGCTGGATGGTCGCGGTCCGCATGGTGTCCGAAGGAGTGGACGTGCCCCGGCTGGCGGTCGGGGTGTACGCGACCACCATCTCCACCCCGCTCTTCTTCGCCCAGGCCGTCGGCCGCTTCGTACGGTCGCGGCGGCGCGGCGAGACCGCGTCCGTCTTCCTCCCCACCATCCCGAACCTGCTCGGCTTCGCCAATGAGATGGAGGTCGAGCGCGACCACGTCCTCGACAAGCCGAAGAAGGACGGCGAGGAGGAGAACCCGTACGCGGAGGAGGAGAAACTCCTCGAGGAGGCCGAGAAGCAGCAGGACGAGGACACCGGCGAACAGGACCAACTGCCCTTCGAGGCACTGGAGTCGGACGCGGTCTTCGACCGGGTGCTGTACGACGGCGCCGAATTCGGCATGCAGGCGCACCCCGGCAGCGAGGAAGAGCAGGACTACCTGGGCATCCCGGGACTCCTCGAACCCGACCAGGTGCAGATGCTGCTCCAGAAGCGGCAGGCCAAGCAGATCGCGCACAGCCGCAAGAAGCCGGACACGGAGGCGGATCTGCTGGAGCTTCCGGCGGAGCGGCGGCCGGTGGTCACCCACAAGGAGCTGCTGGAACTGCGCAAGGAGCTCAACTCGCTGGTCGGCGCGTACGTCCACCAGAGCGGAAAGCCGCACGGCGTGATCCACACCGAACTGCGCCGGGTGTGCGGCGGCCCGCCGAGCGCGGAGGCGACGGCGGGACAGATCCGCGAGCGGATCAAGAAGGTCCGGGAGTGGGCAACGCGCATGCGCTGACGCGCGCACCTTTCCCCTCCCCGACGCCTGACGCTATGCGGCTCCGCCACACGGCAGGGACTCCGCCCCCGGGATCCGGGGGCGGGCCCGAACGCCCCCTGGCGCGCTGGCCCCCCCCGGCGCGCCAGGACGGCGGGGCCTGGTGACTGGGGTGGCGTGTCTTTCCCCTCCCCGCCCCTTCCCGTAACAGGGGCTTCGCCCCTGGCCCCCGGGCTCGGGGGTGGAGCCCCGGCCGCCCCCTTGCGCGCTGGTGCGCCAGGACGGGTCCCCTCCCCGCCCCTTCCCGCAGCGTCGATATGCGGCTCAGCCGCGGGGCGGGGGCTTCGCCCCTGGGCCCCGGGGGTCGGGGGCGGGGCCCGGACACCTTCTGGCGCGCTGGCCCGCCCGGGGCTTGGCCCCTGGTCCCCGGGGTCTGGGGCGGAGCCCCAGTTGTGGGGAGGGGCGGGGAGGGGAAAGCA